>JAKPJF010000126.1 GCA_029554345.1 Spirochaetota bacterium
AGAAATCATCAATCAACCGGGACTTTACATTAAGTGGGCAGAAAAGTCAGCAAGAGCAATGGTAAATCGTATCGAGCTCGATAAGAAAAAGAAATTGGTTCGTGCCGAGCTTGATCGAAAGTACAGATTAAAAATTGAACAGGCAGGAGAGAAAGTCACAGAAAATAGACTCGATGCCTATATTCGTATGGATGAAGAATATAAGGCGGTCAATGAAAAGCTTCTCGAAGCAATAGAAGAAGAAGCAATCATGGTCGATGTTAAGTGGGCTTTCCAGCAACGCAAAACTTCTCTTGAATTATTACAGGAAGGGATCATCAATGGTATTTATGCTGACCCCACTGTCAATACAAAAAAGGCACTCTCAGAAAAAATGAATAAGAAGAGAGGATAAAATGGATGTTGCCCCGTTAATTTTATATTTAATAGTTGGATGCATTGCGTTGATTGCATTCTATGTTGTATTGAGGCTTTTTGCATTCAGTTTGTTTAAAAGTTACTTCCAAGCGAAGAGCGAATTTTTAACCATGTTGAAAAAGAAAAAGGAGGATTTTAAGAATGAGCAGTAAAAATATGAGGGAGCAGTTGGCGAAGCGCCTCAAAGAGAATCAGGAACGTAACGAGTCATTTGGTGGAGGGCTTCTCTTTAAAGACGAAGAGGCGAAAAAAAGAATTTGGAAATGTGGCGAAGGAAAACATATCATCGACATCTTGCCGTATGAAGCGGGCAAATTTGATCCTTCGGCTTCAAAGGGTGAAATTCAATATGTTTATGAATATTATTTTCACGCCGGCCTTGGGATTGAAGGCAAAAAACAGATCATGTGTTTGAGCAAAACTTATGGCAAGCCTTGTCCTATCTGTGAAGATATTGCAAGACTGAAAAGAAATGGCGAAGACGAAGAGGTTATCAAATCGTTGATGCCCAAGCGTAATCCGAAATCCGTTTATAACATTATCTGTTATGACAAGGGCGAAGAAAAGAAAGGCGTTCAGCTCTTCGTTGTTTCTCATTGGTTTATGGGAAAACATCTTCTTGAACTTGCAACAGTTCCCATTCGGGAAGGTATGGATGAAAAGATTGATCCCATTATTCCTTTCATGGATCCCGACGAAGGCAAATCAGTTTATTTCCGACGTGAAGGAACCGGCCCGAACGATACAAAATATTATGGTCATCAGTTGCTTGACCGCCCAAAGGGTTTTAAGATCAGTAAAGATGTTCTTGATGATTGTTTCTGTCTTGACGAAATAATCAAAATTCCCACCTATGATGAAGTACTGGATATTTATAAATCCGGAAAAGCCACTGACGACGATGATGCTGATCGTCCTTCTCGCAGAGCAAGAGCTACCGATGATGACGATGAGAAACCTTCTCGGTCCAGAAGAAGAGATGAAGACGATGATGAAAGACCCGCCAGAAAATCAAAACAAGATGATGATGTTCAGGCGGATCAGTGTGAGTTTGGTCACAAATTCGGGAAAGACGCAAACAAATATCCCGATGATTGCGAACAGTGTGATCAGTGGCGTGATTGCGTAAAGAAAACGCGTGAAGCAAAGTTGAAAGAAAAAGAAGAATCGGACGAAAAGCCGGCTCGAAGACAGAGAGATGAAGATGAGGAAAAACCTTCCAGATCATCTCGTCGTGAAAAAGATGAAGATGAAGATGAAAAGCCTACTCGTTCACGACGCTCCAGAGAAGATGAGGATGAGGATGAACGCCCTTCAAGACGCCGTGCAATAGAAGATGAGGATGAAAAACCCTCAAAGCGGGAACATGAAGAAGACGAAGATGAAAAGCCTTCAAGACGACGTGCGCGCAGATAGCCCTTTCTTCCTTCTTGGTGGCTAGGCAAATGTAATTAGTTTCCAAAATAGTCTACCACCAAGAAGGTCTTTCATGGAGACAAAAATGAAAAAAGAAATTGAACAAATTAAAAGTGACATCAAAAACTTTACCCCCGCATCAAAAGAAAGAACGGAATTTATCAGTTCTGGCTCTACCCTTTTGAATCTTGCATTGTCGCAAAAGGGTATTCATGGTGGGTTTGCACGAAACAGAATCATCAATATCGTTGGTGATGGTAGTTCTGGTAAGACATTGCTCGCACTTGAAACAGCACATTGGGCATTCAGAAATATCAAAAAAGTTAAATCAAAACTTTTCCCATCG
>JAKPJF010000128.1 GCA_029554345.1 Spirochaetota bacterium
CAGCTTTGGTTTGTACATTGGTGTTGGTGGTCATGGTTTTCTCTCCTTAAAATTATTTGTGGTAAAATCATTTTAAATCTCAGAGAAACTTTGACCACCTTTATTTTGAGTGGACTGTCAGGTGAATACTAGCACAATACACCAAATTCGCCTTCGGCGAACTTCGCATGGCCGCTTTTGTTGGGTGTAATAACGCAACTCAAAGGATTGATAATGATAAATATTGATTTAAATAAATCTATAAAGATAAATTCTGCTTCTATTTTTTGTAGAATTGAACCGGCAATTGAAGTTAAACTTAAGAAATTCAATCAAGTCTATGAACATGCTCTTTCGGCATTACGTTTTCTAAGGCAAAATAATTCGAATGAATCAAATCAAATTGAAAGAAATAAAGCATATGAATCATTATATCGTGCCAGTTTATCTGATTTTTGTGGTATGGAAGAATCTCTGAAATTATATATTAAAGATAATGGCATTAAAAAGCCTATTGTTAAAATAACAGATTCTGGTGATGCTGTACTTTGCATGTTAAAAGAATTGCGAAATTACTTAATTCATATTAAAGAAAAAAAGATAGATTCAATACCTCAAACATATATTTTTGATAATTTTACAATGGCACCAGAACTTAATGGAAAAGAAACCATCGTAAATATTCAAATAATCGATTTAAGATTAGAGGATTTCTTGAAACTTACAAACAGTAAATTTTATTATAGAGATGATATTATTAAAATGATAAGTTACTTTAATGATTTACAAAATTCATGGGGTATATCTGAAATTATCAAATGCGCTGTAAACAAATACTCTCAAATCATTATAGATTCATATTAAAGTTATTTATGTTACTTCCCCTAACGAATCTGACGAATAACTCTTTCTTCAAGCGGTTATTTCGAAATCAGTCGGAAACAGAAATGTCTCTATTGAGCCGGTTCTCAGGAAAGTAAAAAAAGGCAGCGTTATTTTACCACTATTTTCCCTATATAATGTATATAGCAGAATAATAACCACTGAGTGTTGACCTTTTTCTTTGATCTTAACGTAAAGTAATTCAGTTTTTTTAAAACAGAGGATCAATGATTCCGGAATTAGCTGTTGCGATTCCAGGATCGGTTTCATTTAATTTAAAAAGTGTTGTAAACGTAAAATGATTTTCTGTTGATTTGCCGTATAATTGACCGTTTAAAATGTTTTCCTATGAGTTAAGTGCGAGCTGCAAAAAAAATTGACAAATGTCTTCTTATGTATTACTTTGTATTCTGTAGAGGTTGAAGTAATTATGGCAAAAGTTATTACCATGCGGATTGACGAGTCTATTTTGGAGAAGTTTTCTGAATTCGCTAAAATCGAGAATAGATCTCTTTCGAATTTCATCGAGACTGCCACTCTTAAGTACATTAATGATATAGAATATACTGATGATTTTGAAATAAAAGATATTCTAAATGATAAGGAGCTCGTTTCTAAACTCAAAAAGGGAAGTAAGGACGCAAAAAATTTGAGAGGGCGCTTTGTCGAAGTATAGAATATTTGAAACCGATCAATTCCTTTCCGATATTGAAAGCCTTCCTAAAAAAAATAAGTTAACAATAACAAATAAAATAAGGGCTTATACCTATAAACAACTCATTGACAATCCATATTACGGCATTAATATTAAGAAACTCAAAGATTATAAACCTGAAACATGGCGCTATCGTATCGGCAACTACAGATTGTTTTATGAAATTGATGATGCGGCAAAGATAATCTTCATCATTTCGCTTGATAGCAGAAAAGATGCATATTAATTTTGCGGCCGGCAGATAACGAATCTGTTGTTTTTTTAAAATTGATAATTTGATAAAACCGAGATAAAGAATTTCTATGTGATTATTTTCCGGAAAATAAAAATGCGGCGTTATTTTGCCGCTATTTTTCCATATATTATGTACATAGCAGAATAATAACTGAGTGTTGACTTTCCATGCTATTGACCGTTTAAAATATTTGAATAATAGTTATACGACATTCTTGAAACGAAACCTGGTTATAAAATAACTTGCCATTTCGACCATTGCTGATTAAATTAGGCATACTTTGTAATATGGGCGGATTCGTGAAAACCTTTAACTGGGATAATGAAAAGAACGAATGGTTGAAGAATTGTCGAAATATTACTTTTGAAGAAGTAACCTTGTATATTTCTTCGCAGCATTTATTGGATATAGTTGAAAATGAGAATTATAAAGATCAAAAGATTTTTGTAATAGAAATTGAAAACTACGTATATTTAGTTCCATTTGTTGAAAATGAGAAAGAAATATTTCTCAAAACAGTTTATCCAAGTAGAAAGGCAACTAAAGTATATTTGGGGAATAAGGATGGTTAATTATGGCAAAATTAGATAAATTTGAAACTGATATAGAATCTTCTTTTGATAAAGGAGAATGGAAAAGTGTGAAGAATCTTTCGACTGAAAAAAAGAAATATCAACAAATGGCTAAATTGACTTTAAAAAAAGAAAAAAGAATTAACATTAGAATATCTGAAAAAGATTTAGAAGATATTCAACGAAAAGCTGTTTTGGAAGGTTTGCCTTATCAGGCATTGATCTCAAGTATAATCCATAAATATAATAACGGATTATTAAGAGAGTCAAGATAGTTGCAAAAACGACATATAACATTACCCATAGGTTTCGCTCCGCCACCATTTCGTTCTATTCGCTCGTTCTAACTACGTAATTCCCGGCGGTACTGCATTGCTGTATCGTATTCCAATACTCAAATTAAATATTGACAACATACAATCTTTGTATGTATATTATTTCGAGAGGTTTATATGTCTATAAATACTGTCAATATATCTTTCAAAAGTGATTTGTTGAAGAAAATAGATAAGATTGCAAAAGAAGAATCACGTTCCCGCTCCGAACTTATAAGAGAAGCAGCGAGAATGTATATTGAAAAGAAATATAAATGGAATGAACTTTTTTCTCTCGGCAATTCGATTCAGTCTTCCGTGAATATGTCGGAAGAAGATATTGTCCGTGAAGTGAAGTCCGCAAGAAAAATGAGATATAAATGATTTCTGCTGTTCTTGATTCTAATATTTTCATTTCGGCCTTTCTTTTCAATGGAAATCAAAGGAGAATTATCAATCATGCAATTGAAGGTGATTTCAGAATAAATATTTCTCATGAGATTTTATCGGAAATTGATTCTGTTTTGAAACGTCCAAAATTCAAACTTACTTTGAATCAGATTAGTTTATTCTTAAATGAAATAAGTTCATTGTCAGAAATATGTTACCCTTCAGCTAAAATTATAGATTCATGCAGGGATTCCGGTGATCATATTATTTTAGAATGTGCGGTTGAATCAAAATCAGATTATATTGTAACCGGAGATAATGATCTTTTAATTTTAAAAAAATATAAAGCTATAACCATAATTAACTCAGATGCGTTTTTATCTATTCTTGAAGAGCAATCAACACAGGAGCTTATATGAAAAAAATCTTCTCCTTTATATTTCTTCTCATCGCTTCATTTTCTGTTGCATTCGGGAACGCGGATGATTCTCTTGAAAATCGGATTAATTCAATTATATCCGGCAAAAAGGCTTTTGTAGGCGTTGCTGTTTCCGGTATCGAAAATAATTTTTCATTCAGCATAAACGGAAAGAAGAATTTTCCTATGATGAGCGTTTATAAATTTCATATAGCGCTTGCTGTTTTGAATAAATTTGACGGCGGCAGTTTGAAGCTTGATGAAAAAATTCCGCTTAATAAAAAAGATCTTCATCCCGGAACATGGAGTCCTTTGCGCGACAAGTATCCGAATGGAGGCGTGAGCATTCCGCTTTCGGAAATAATAGAATATACAATCACTCAAAGCGACAATAACGGCTGTGATATTCTGATTTCTTTTGCGGGCGGAACTGAAGCGGTTAAGAAATTCATCGAATCAAAAGGCATAAAAGATTTTGACATCAAGGCCACCGAGAACGAATGTCATGAGTCGTGGAATGTTCAGTATTCGAACTGGTCAACGCCGCTTTCTGCGGTAAATCTTCTTAAGAAATTTTATGAAAGAAAAATAATTTCGGCTTCATCGACAGATTATCTGATGAATGTAATGATACGCACTTCAACCGGCGATAAAAGAATAAAGGGTCTCATTCCGTCAAGTGCCGATGTTGCGCATAAGACCGGAACCTCCGGAACTCGAAACGGAATTACACCCGGGACTAATGATGTGGGAATAGTAACACTTCCGAACGGTAAGCATTTTGCGATTGCAATTTTTGTGTCTGATTCACGTGAGAATAGTATTGTAAATGAAAGAATCATTGCTGAAATTACAAAGGCAGTGTGGGATCATTTTATTAAGATGAATTAAAAATAGTCTGTGCGGTGATAGCTTTTATCTGTTCTTCATAATGATATTATGCGGATGACTTTATTCTTATTAAATATAATCATCCGCTTTTTTTATGATTAATTAAATGAAGTCATCATCGATCATAATGATATCTTTCTCTGTTCCGTAATAGCTGTAATCAGCTTTTTTTGTACCCATTTCCGCTTTGATATTGATTTGTGTATCGCCTTCAAGTAAGAGTTCTGCTTCATAAGTATCTCCCGGAAATACTAAGAATGATTCGTAATTCGAGGTGCTTCCGCCATCGGAATCATCAGATTTGCTGCTTATGACAACAGAAACCACTTCGGTGCAATTATTTGTTATAGTTACGGTTGATAAAGAGACATCATCACATTTGATAAACATAAAGGACAGAATCAGTAACAGGCAGTATTTTTTCATAAATCCCCCTAAATATTAAATATACTTTACGTATCATCTATTCTGATTATGTTACAGTCAATATTAAAATAAATCATGCTAATTGAGAATTGATATATTCGGCTGGAGTTTTGCTTCAAAAATTCAGCGGATGAATTCTTTCGTTGTGAAAATAAACCTACGCTATGTTTTCACGGCAAATGTTGTCTATTTTCAGAAATCAGCATCAGTCATAATTATTTCATTATCTGTGCCGTAATAGCTGAACATGTTGCTTCCTGTACTGCTAAAAGCCCAGACTGTTACATAAGTATCTCCGGCAGAATAGATTTCGACACTGTCGGTTTCACCGGGATCCAGGTCTAATGAATCCATATGGCTATTTGTTTCGCCTTCCATGTCTGTTGAACTGTAGCTTATGCTGACAGTAATTTCTTCAGTGCAATTGTTTGTTATTGTTAAAGTTGCCGGGAAAAATTCTCCGCATTTAGTCAGCATAACAGACATAATAAATAGTAGAAAATATTTTTTCATATAAACCTCAACTTGTTCAAAATTCTACGGTATATAAGTGTATATTGAATTAATCATGTTACAGTAAATGCAAAAATAATTGAATTCGGAGTGAATCTGCTTGACTGGTTCAAAAATGCTTTTATTCATTATTTCTTGTCTTTAATAAAAGAGGAATATTATGTCTTACAAAAATCCGGTTCCGACTGTTGATATAATAATCCGCATGAAGGGCGGAATAATTCTGATTGAGAGAAAAAATCCTCCCTTCGGATGGGCTCTTCCCGGCGGCTTCGTAGATTACGGCGAAAGTCTTGAAGATGCCGCAGTGCGCGAAGCGAAAGAAGAAACTTCGCTCGATGTAAATATCATCCGTCAGTTTCACTCATATTCTGATCCGTCGCGCGATGAAAGACTACATACTATTACAACTGTTTTTGTTGCGGAGTCGGACGGAAAGCCCGAGGCTGCAGATGACGCAAAGAATATCGGAATATTTGATCCGTGCGCTCTGCCTGAGAACATGGCTTTTGATCACGCGGATATCATCAGAGATTATATGGAAGAAAGATTCTGATTACTTGACGATTCCGCTTTTTCTGAGATAAAGGACGATGTCTTTCCGTCCGGTGCGCTCAGCCGTCATGAGGGGAGTTTCGCCTTTGTCGTCTTCCGCTCCCATGTTTGCGCCGTTTTTATGAAGCAGTATAATCATTTTGCAGTATCCGCCGTAGGCCGCGAGATGAGCGGGAGTCGTGTTTCCGAGTCCTTTCGCGTTCAAATTAGCACCATGCTGAATCAGAATTTTCGCGGCATTGACATCGCCGGTATCGCATGCCGTAAAAATCGGCGTGTAAAGTCGGCCGTCCTGTGCATTCACATAAAAGCCTTCATTGAGAAGATATTTGATTATTCTTATCTGACCATGTTTGACCGCGACATGGAGAGCTGTTTCACCTTTGTCGTTTACGGCACGGACAAGAAATCTGTTTGATTCGAAAATCTTTCTTGTGACATCGTAATCTCCAGCTGCAACAGAAGTGAATATGTCGGCGTTTTGCACGAAAAGTGCTGAAATAAGAATCAGTGCTTTCAATTGTTTTACCCCGTAAATGTAGATCCAGCAGAATATGAGTATTCAGGTTTATCCACAATAATTTTAAAAAACAAAAAGATTTGTGCGATATGCAAAAATTGATGGATTTTTAATGTTCAAAATGATAACCGTGTATAACTGCTTCTGTAACAGATCCCGGAGGAAATATGAAATTTAAGCCGATGGCCATTATAGGTATATTCTCATTGTTGATGTGCGGTTTTCTTTCCGCCGTAAATGATGACGGAATGAGTGTTTTTGGAGATTCCGAAAATATCTCTTCTTCTGATGTTTTTAAGGGCGAAGTCTTTGATTCCGTCACGAAGAAGCCGGTGAAAAAAGCAAAAATTGAATTTAAAAATATAAATCTTGGAGTAGGTTATTATACCGCCGAGACTGATTCTTCCGGAAAATTTGAAATCAAGGGATATATAAAAAACATAATTTACCGCGTGGCAGTGAGCGCGGATGGTTATGTTAACTTTTCTTCAACCGCATCAATGGACTCTGATAAAATGAAAATATTTCTTGCTCCGGAATGCCGCATTTTAGGCGCTGTGAGCGATTCGGCCGGTAAAAAAATCGAAGGCGTAGATGTTAGAATTTCTTCATCATACGGTTATGATGAAGCGGATGAATATGATGATTATAATGTTTCTTCTTCCGGTACACGAACCAAGCCGGTTGAAACGACATCTTCGGGAGCTTATTCTTTCGTCAAGCTTCCAGCCGGTTCATATAATGTGACTTTTTCAAAAGCCGGATATATTTCTGAAACCGTGCAGGTTAGAAATATCAAACACGGCGAATATTTTGATCTAAACATGGTTTTGTTCCGTCCGTCAACAATCACCGGAAAGATAAATATATCCGAGCTGAATGTTCCTGCTGTTAATGTTGAAATATATGCAGAGGGGAAAGCCGTTCATTCGGCGGTTACATTTGATGACGGAACATATCTTCTTTCGGACATGAAACCGGGTGTTTATACTGTCAGGACTAATCATTCGGGATTTTTCGAAAAGAAAATTGATAAGCTTAATTTGAAAGAAGGCGAAGAAATCAAGAATATCGATTTTACGGTAGTGCCTAAGAAAGCCGAGGTTGATGTTTCTTCATACCGATATGTTTTTTCACCCGGAACGACGGTCGCGTTCGAGATGCGTACGTTCAGAATAGAAACTGCAAATGTTTCCATATACAAGGTTCCGGTAAGTTTTTTTACCAAGGGCATTCATGATCCTCATTCCGTTGACGTGAAGGCAAACGGTTTTGAAATCCATTCGTCATGGAAGGAGTCTATAAGAGAATTTTCTCCGTTTGAATGGCGCTATCAGACGCTGGAAATAACGAAGCCTCTTCCGACAGGCGGATACTGCATCGAAGTTAAAGGCGAGAACGGAGTAAAATCGAGAAAATTCTTTACAGTTACTTCAGTCGGCGTAGTCGCCAAGCGTTCTCCTTCATCGCTATTTGTTTACTCGAGCAGTCTTGTTTCAAATGCTCCTGTCAAGGGAACGGAAGTCTATGTTTATAAACGCAAAAAATCAAATGATGATTATTATGATATCAACCGTATAGAAAAGCTTCCTGCTGATTTTGTGACAAAAGCTGTTACCGATGAAAAAGGAATCTGTCAGATAAAGATGAAGTCAAATGAAAGCATGATTATTCTGGCTGTAGCGCCTGACAGAAGTTTCGCTTTTTGTGAAAGCACTTCCGCATCGCAGTCGCAGAGCGAGATGAATAAATTCTATATTTACACGGACCGTCCAGTTTACCGTGCAGATGACACTGTTTTTTACAAGGTTATCGCAAAAAAGCGTTCTGAAGTTATGACTCCAATCGCGGGTAAAACTTTTGCTTATAGAATCATTAACACAAACAATGACAAAATAATAGAAGAGGGCAATCTTTCTCTTGATGAATGGGGAACTTTCAATTCAAAAATAAAAATTCCGGAATCGGCAGGTCTCGGAAGATTCGAATTGCGCGTAGGAGACTCGCTTGATAATCTTTTTGCACGCGGCTTTTTCTATGTCGAGCAGTATCGCAAGCCCGAGTACAAGGTTGAAGTTCTTCCTTCAAAGGAATTTTTTCTAAACGGCGAAAGCGCGGAATTTAAGGTCGATGCAAAATACTTTTTCGGCGCGCCTCTCAAAAATGCCGTGGTCAGATACAGATTCTATGAAACACGCGATGATTTTTCGATTAACGGCGACAGATATTCGCAGAGTACGGTTTATGACAAGCTCAGACTCGAAGGCGAAAAGAATCTTGATGATAACGGAATTGCCGTATTGCGCATTGATACGGGGAAGCTTCCTTTCGACAGAAAAATAACACTCGAAGCAACTGTTACGGATGCGTCTAATATAAGCATTACTTCCTCCGGTAATGTCCGCATAGGCAGAGGCGAATTTTATATCAGAATAAGTCCCGAAAAATCATTTTATGATTCATCGGAAAATAAAAAGATATTGGTCGAAACTTTTTCACAGTCCGGAAAACCCGTGAGCGCTGATGTTGAAATAAATCTTTTCAGATATATATGGAAACCTTATCATCGTGTTTATGTGCATGAAGGTAAGGCGTTCTTTACGAAAAAGATTTCAACTGATTCGAAAGGAAAAGCGGAACTTGTTATACCTGCCGCGAAGGATTCATCAGGCGAATTCGATATTATGGGAAGCGCGAAAGACCGTTTCGGAAATGAAATAAAAGCGTCAAAAGTAATTCTCATATATTCCGCTTCTTCGGATACGAAATCGAAATTCGGAAACCTTGAACTTGAAATAGACAAGAAGAAAATCGATAAGCCTGAAGAAATAACTATTCTTCTGAAAAGCCGTTTTACGGATGCCAATGTGTGTCTAACGGTCGAAGGCCGCGACGTCTATGCTTCGCGTCTTGTAAAAATGAATTCAAACGTGATTGCGGTAAAACTTCCTGTAAAAGACAGTTATGCGCCGAATTTTTTCGTGACGGCTACCATGCAGAGGGGCCGCGCGCTCTATACTGCCCGTGAACAGGTTACGCTTCCGGAAAAAGATACATCTATGAAAATTTCGATTTCAAGCGATAAGGAAAAATATTCTCCCGGTGAAAAAGCGAAAATAAAAATCAAGGCAGTCGATGTAAACGGAAAACCGGTTAAAGCGGATCTTTCTCTTGCCGCGGTAGATGAATCGATTTTCTCGATACGTTATGATCACACGCCCGAGATAAACGGATTTTTTTATTCGAAGATTTCAAACTGGGTTTCGACGACTTATTCTTATCCGATCAATCTATATGCCGGTGCAGGCAAGGATGGAAAGACTAAGGTAAGAAGCCGCTTTGAGGATACAGCTTTCTGGAAGGCCGATATTAAAACCAATGCGTCCGGCGAGGCGTCGATCGAAATTAATCTTCCAGATAATCTGACCACCTGGCGTTTGACAGCGCGCGGTCATGATAAGAGCGGAATGGCCGGAGAAAGTAGACAGAAATTCCTAGTGTCGCAGGATCTTGTTTCTAGAATCGGAAAACCGCGTTTTTTAATTGAAGGTGATGAAATAGATCTCCTTGGAATTGTGACAAGCAATACTCCGCGCGGTCTTTCCAGTGTAGGTTTGAAATTTTCAGCTGACGGAAGTGAGCTTAAGACTAATGATTTGTCAAAAGTTTCTCTTCCTGGATTCGGAACCCATTCGCTTTCATATAAGTATAATGTGCCGCAGAAAGAATCTATTGATTTGCAATTTGATTCTTATGCCGACAAGGAAGCTTCGGATGCTGTTAAATATTCCGTTCCGGTTGAAAAACGCGGAAGCCGTTACCGCCTTTTCGGAATTGCGGAAACAGGCAAAAAAACCGAACTGAAATTTTTAAAAGATTCATCGGACTTTGAATTTGTGCCTGAGCGCGCCGTTGTGACTTTTAATCCGAGTCCGGTATTTCAGATGCTTAACGCATGCAATTATCTTGTCGAATATCCTTACGGTTGTATTGAGCAGACAATCAACAGATTCATTCCGCTTCTTGCAGTTCATACTTTGATAAATGAAAAAGGCGCCGGACATCTGATTGATGATAAATACAAAAAAAATCTCAACGCCTTTGTGCTTGAAGGGATTTCGCGTGTCCAGTCGATGCAGAATGATGACGGAAGTTGGGGATGGTTTGCCGGCGACAGAGGAAACGAGTTTCTGACATGTTACGCGCTTTCATCTCTGAAGAAAGCTGAGCAAAAAGGTTTTAACATATCGAAGCAGACCGTTGACAGCGGTCTTGCGGCAGTATCAAGAATGATGAATGCAAAAAATAATAAAGGATATGTCAGCGGCTATGCCGAACTCGCGAATCTGCTTTATGTTTATTCTTTGTGCGGCAGATGGAATCATGAGCTTTATGCGGAATTGTCGAAACGCAAACCGGTTTCATACGAATCAGCTTTTATTATAAATGCTCTATCTGTTACAAATGCCGAACGCGATAAAGCGTTTAAATCAAAGAATCTCAATATTATTGTTGAGATTAAGAAAGCGAAGAAGGCGCTTCTTGATTCTGCAGGCAAAGACGAATACGGCATCGTGTGGAAGAGCAGTTATAATCCGTGGTCATGGCAGGGAAATGATTCCGAGATGACTGCGCATGCGCTTTCAGCTCTTTGCCGTCTCAAAGGAAATGATGACTTGAAAGCTCAGATCGTGCTTTCTCTTTCCAAAAGAGCGAACGGCGGAATATGGGTGAGTACAAAAGGAACCGGAACGGTTATTCTTTCGCTTTGTGATTATTTTGACGGTGTGAAAGATATCGGCGCGGAGGCTTCTGAAATCAAAGTTTCAGTTAACGGCAAAAATCTGGTAAACATCAAGTATGATCCGGCTGATAAGAGTGCCGTTTCGGATAAGCTTACGAGATATGTGAAACTTTCGGGAGAAAAAGGGCCTGTTGTGTTTGAGAGTTCATCGGCCGGAGGAAAGGGTTCAACTGTCAGCGTGACCGTGGAGGGCACACTCAAATTCAATCCTAAAGGTTTTACTTCCATATTTAAGTCAAATGAGCGGTCTCTTTCCGCGCTGAATAACGGAATAGATGTCAGCAGAACATTTTACAGGCTCAAACGCATATTTGATCTGAACGGTGCAGAATATCTCATTCCTGAAATGATAAAACCTGAGAATGGAATTAAGAGCGGAGATGAAATTATGGTCAAGGTACGTTTTTCTTCAAAGGAAAACCTTGATTATGTTGCTCTCGAGGATTTTTTGCCAAGCGGTTTTGAAGTGAGCAGAGTTGACGCTTACGGCGGAATAAACCAGTACAGCAGAGCGGAAAGATGGGATAACCGTATGGTATTCTTCTTTTCGGAACTGAAAGCGAAACAGGTATATGAACTTGCCTATACTGTGCGTGCCGAGCTTTCGGGAAAATTTATGGTCAGACCGTCCATTGCAGGATGTATGTATGAGCCGTCTGTTCAGGGATGGAGTTCGCCAGCCGAGATTGAAGTGAAAAAGAAATAGTGGCATGCCGGAGGTTCATCGCCTCCGGCTTTCTAAAAAATCATTGACCGATTAAGAGCCAAAAGAAGAATCTTTTCTGCGGAGGAATTATGCTTTATAACAAATCCATGAAGGAGCTTTCGGAGCTTCTAGATAAAAAAGAGATAAAATCACTTGATATAGCAGACGAGCTCATCAACCGGACTGAAAAGATCGAGCCTAAAATTCATTCATATATAACATTTGATCAGGAAAAATTTAAAGAGCAGGCAAAGAAATCCGATGAGCGCAGAGCTTCCGGCAAATCTCTTTCAAAATTCGACGGAATTCCAATCGCGTTAAAAGACAATATTGCCGTAAAAGACGTCAAGCTTTCATGCGGATCGAAAATTCTCGGTGATTTCATGTCGCCGTATAATGCGACTGTTACTGAAAAGCTTACCGACAGCGGTTTTGTAATAAGCGGAAAAACAAATCTCGATGAATTCGCGATGGGTTCAACAACCGAATCTTCGTTTTACGGTGTAACCAAAAATCCTCATAATACAGACAAGGTGCCGGGCGGAAGTTCCGGCGGTTCGGCAGCTGCAGTCAGCGCATCTTTAGTTCCGGCGTCGCTTGGATCAGATACAGGCGGATCGATCAGACTGCCTGCGTCGTTTTGCGGTGTTGTCGGAATTAAGCCGACTTACGGAAGGGTTTCGCGCTTCGGTCTCGTTGCGTACGCGTCATCGCTTGATCAGATCGGAACATTCGCGCGTTCTGTTGATGACGCGGCAGATCTTCTTTCGGTGATTTCAGGTTATGACAAAAAAGATTCAACATCCGCTGAAGGATCAATCGATTTTTCATCCGATAAACTTTCTGGAGATGTGAAGGGTCTTCGCATCGGGCTTCCTGATGAATATTTTAACGGCGTGGGCGCTGAAATTTCTGATGCGGTTATGAATGCCGTTAAAGAACTTGAAAAGAAGGGCGCGGTAATAGAAAAGATTTCTCTGAAGATGACTGAATATGCCGTGCCGGTATATTATTTAATAGCTACGTCGGAAGCTTCATCGAATCTTTCAAGATTTGACGGAATACGCTACGGCAGAAGACCCGACGGGGTTGAGTCGCTTTCCGATCTTTATGAAAAAGCGCGCAGTGAAGGTTTCGGCGGCGAGGTCAAACGCAGAATAGTTCTCGGAACGTATTCTCTTTCGAGCGGATATTATGATGCATATTATCTCAAGGCCCTCAAGGGAAGAACCTTGATTATAAATGATTTCAAAGAAGCTTATAAAAAATGCGATGTAATAATGTCGCCTGTTGCCGCGAATACAGCTTTCGGAATCGGCGAAAAAATGAACGATCCGCTTGCCATGTATCTTTCTGATATTTTGACCATTTCGGCAAACCTTGCAGGTGTGCCGGGAATTTCCGTTCCTGTAGGACTCGATTCGCAGAAGATGCCGATTGGTCTTCAGATTATGGGCAATTATTTCAAGGAAAGAGACATTCTCAACGCGGCAAAAGCTGTTGAAGGAGTTTTCGGAAAGTATGAGCCGCAGATATAAAGAGTGCCTATCCGCAATAACTGCCGCATTTTTATTATCCTGTTCATCATATCAAAGCGTGTCATTTCCGGCACGCTTTGATTTTATTCATTCAGAAGGAAAGACTCAGATTAAAATGACTACAGAGCGGTTTATTTGCGTTCCTTCGGATTCGTCGGATAAGAATACCGTTATGATTGAATCAATGAAAGAATTCGAGAAAGGTAATTTTGTTGAAGCAGAGCGGATTCTTTTGGAGCTGATTTATTTTTTTCCTGATGACGGAGAGCTTTATAATAATCTCGGTGTGGTATATGAATCGCGCGGAGATGTTAACTCCGCGCTATCCTGTTATATGACTGCCTGCCGTATCAACGGCAAAAGCGCTTTCAGGCATAACCTGAAATATGCTTCTACTCGGCCTTAGATTTTTTTCTTTCGTGAATCTTCAGAACTTTCTTTCTCATTCTTATGCTTGTAGGCGTAATTTCAAGAAGTTCGTCATCCTGAATATATTCGAGTGCCTGCTCAAAATTGAACTGACGAGGCGGAATGAGTTTAACCGCATCATCGGAACCTGCCGCACGCATATTGGTGAGTTTTTTGGTTTTGCTCGGATTTACGTCGAGATCATTTTCGCGTGAGTGTTCTCCGATAATCATTCCTTCGTAAACTGAAACACCCGGATTGAGGAAAAGAGTTCCGCGATCCTGAAGATTGTCAAGAGCGTAAGCTACAGTGATTCCCGGTTCCATCGCAACAAGCACACCGCGTGTTCTCGAAGGAATAAGACCTTTGTGTGGTTCGTATCCGTGGAAGAGATGATTGAGTATTCCTGTACCGCGTGTTTCCGTCATAAATTCGTTTCTGAATCCGATTAATCCGCGTGCAGGAATGTTGAATTCGAGACGGGTATAACCGTCGGATCCCTGAACCATGTTGACGAGTTCACCTTTTCGTGTTCCCATTTTTTCGATTACGACTCCGGAAAACTCTTCAGCTACGTCGATGACCGCGTGTTCAATCGGCTCGTGTCTGACACCGTCAATTTCTTTGTAAAGAACGGCAGGTTTTGAAATCTGAAACTCGTAGCCTTCGCGGCGCATATTCTCAACAAGTATCGAAAACTGAAGTTCGCCGCGGCCTTTTACCGTAAATGAATCTTTTGTGTCAGCTTTTTCTATAACAAGAGAAGGGTTCTTTTCTATTTCGCGTTCGAGACGTTCCCAGATGTGGCGGCTTGTGACATATTTCCCTTCTTTTCCAAAGAAAGGAGAATCGTTTACAATAAAGTTAACCGCGATTGTCGGTTCGTCGATTTCAATTCCGTCTTTTGCAATAGGATTATCAGGGTTTGAGAATGAATCGCCGAGATCGACTTGTTCTGCGCCTGCAATTGATACGATATCTCCGGCATGAGCTTCGGCGATTTCGCTTTTTTTCATTCCGCTGTATTCGAAGATTTTTGTTACTTTGAAGTTTGATATTTCGCCCTTGCGTTTTATGAGAGCTAGATTGTCGCCGGCTTTTACAACGCCGTCGGCGATTCTTCCGGTTGCGATTTTTCCGATATAATTATCGTATTCGAGCGCGGACACAAGAAACTGAAATTCTTCGGAATCAGAT
The DNA here is from genome assembly GCA_029554345.1 of Spirochaetota bacterium. Lineage (GTDB taxonomy): Bacteria > Spirochaetota > UBA4802 > UBA4802 > JAFGJZ01 > JAKJGA01. The sequence continues at coordinate 15,064 of JAKPJF010000128.1, forward strand.
CCGCTAGGTTCAGGAACGTGTTTGATGATTGCTTCGTAGATCGGAGTCATGTCAGTTGATTCATCATAAAGCGTTGTATGAGCTATTCCGTTTTTTGCGGATGCGAAAACATAAGGGAAATCAAGCTGTTCATTAGTTGCATTAAGTTCTACGAAAAGGTCAAAGATCATGTCGATAACTTCTTCGGGGCGGCTGTTCGGACGGTCAATTTTGTTAACAATTACGATCGGTTTATGACCTGCCTCAAGCGATTTCTTGAGAACATATTTTGTCTGAGGCATAGGGCCTTCAAATGCGTCAACAACGAGAAGTACCGAGTTAACCATTTTTAGAATACGCTGAACCTCACCGCCGAAATCGGCGTGTCCCGGAGTATCTACAAGGTTGATTTTGAAATCCTTGTAGTGAATTGATGCGTTTTTAGAGAATATTGTTATTCCGCGTTCTTTTTCAAGATCATTGGAGTCCATTACCCTTTCGTCGACTTTTTCATTCGAACGGAAAACGCCCGACTGCTTCAAAAGCGCGTCGACGAGGGTAGTTTTTCCATGGTCAACGTGGGCAACTATTGCTATATTTTTGATTTGTTTCATTAAAAGATACCACCTGTGCGGGCAGTATTTTTTAAGCATTGTTATCCGTAAAGAATATTTTTAATGGTTTATTTTACCGAAAGGCACCGCGCGAAGGCGGATTTCCGTAGGAATTTCCGTTGAAATCGACTGTGACTCCGGTAGAAATTCCGCTGTTTTTGCATGCTGATCCGCTCTGAAGATTCCAGTTTGAAGAAGCGTTAATGAATTGCGGATTGCTGCCGATTGAATTTGCGTCTGTTGATGATGCCGAATTGAAAGCAGTGACTATGGCATAAGCCGTGCCGTTCCAGCCGATGATATTTCCGCCATTCTCATAGAAACAATTGTAATCGGATTGTATTGCTGGATTACTGCCGCAGTAAAGATAAGTATGCGAAGAGTTTGAAGAATAGAAAACATTGTTTTTCAGTATTCTTGTTCCGGTGCCGCATGTGCCGATATAAAAAGACAATGCATTGTTGCTGAAGGTGTTGTTAATTATTTCAAAATTGCTTCCTGTCGCGACATTGTATGCTATTCCCTGTGCTCCCGAAGCATTCTGGTTTATAATAAGCGATGATTTCAATATCACCTTCAGTGAAGTTATTCCTGATAATCCGGCGCATTGTATTCCGTATTTATTTCCGCTTATTTTACAGCGTGAAATGTTCACAGTACCGGCTTCACCGCCGATATAAATCCCCGACGATTCGTTATTTTGTATGGTTGACCTGCTTATAGAAACTCCCGAAATACTTCCGGCATCTGTATCGGCTTTGATGCGGATACCGTGACCTTCGCTTCCCAGAGATGTCTCGGCGTTTGTGTTCCAGATTCTGAATTCTAAAGGTACGCCGTCTTCAAGAACAATCCCTGATCCGGTTTTTCCGGGAGTATAAGTCATGGTTTTTTTGTAGATGTTTCCGCTATGGTTTGTCCATCCGCTTTCTATTTTTGAACCTGAAAATACCGGAATAGAACCTGAACCGTATGCGTCAAAATTTATCGGATTGGAATCCGTTCCCGAAGATGTAAGTTCTAATGCGCCGTCATAGCTTTGACCGCGCTTAAACATTACAGTGTCTCCCGGTTGAAGTTCCTGCGAGTTAACTCTTGCGATGCTTTTCCATGCATTTGATTCGGAATCTCCGCTGTTTGAATCATTGCCTGAAGCGGAATCGACGTAGAAAAATCGTTCCGATGCGTCAGAACTTCCGCCGCCGCATGACAAAAACAATAAAAAAGATAAAATAAATATTTTTATCATGCGGTCTCCTTCGAATCAAATAAATGCTGTATAATCTGATATATTCTGAAAATAGCAATTACATTTTTGTCTCAAACTCCGCAGACTTTTGCAATAAGCTTCATAAACAGTCTTTCAGGAAGCATGCGTCTCAGAAAGAGTGTATACCTCGTGGTGAAATCAGTTGTATAACGGAGACGTTTAGATCCGTCAGTCGCCGCTTTAAAAATTGTTTTAGCGTCTTTTGCGGGCTGATATCCCTTTTCGTAAGCTGCCGTCAGAAATTTATACCACGCTTTAAATGACGTACGGTATTCTTCAGGTATATTCATGCCGTCAGGATTTTTCATGTTTTTGTAAAGACTCGTTTTAACCATGCCGGGTTCGATAAGTTTGATCTTGACACCGGTATTTTTCAGCTCATAAAACATACACTCGCTCATTCCTTCAAGCGCCCATTTGGATGCGTGATAAAAACTCTGATGAGGGAATGTGGTTCTGCCTGCAACTGATGAAACGTTAATTATTACACCTTTGCGCTGTTTGCGCAAAAACGGAAGGGCTGCTTTCATGACATTTGCTGTTCCGAAAAGATTTGTGTCTATAATGTCAGCCGCTTCCTGTTCTGAAGAAATTTCAAACGGCATGTTTAAATATATTCCGGCATTATTGACTAAAACTTCAAAACTGCCGAAATCATTCAGCGCGTTCTGAATGAATTTCTCACATGAAGCTTTGTCTTTTACGTCGAGATGATAGCATTTGACGTTTGCAAGTTTTGTTAAAACTTCTTCCTTTTCGGGATTTCTCATTCCAGCCGCGACATTCCATCCTTTCTTCTGAAAAAGCAGAACTGTTTCTTTGCCGATACCGCTTGATGTTCCCGTAATTAGTACTGTTTTCATTTTTCCTCCTAAATGACCATTGGTCATAAATGAAACAAATTTTTTTTAACTGTTTGATGCAATAAAACCTTTTATGTAGCACTCGCTGATATGGCGCATTAAATCGTAAAAGTTTCTGTCAAAAATCTCCATACCGGATTTCTTTGTGATTTTTTTTACCGTTTCCGAAGGGTTGGAGACTTTGAATGCTCCTATAGCGCATGTATATAGTGAGTTAATAATTATTATTCCGTTGCCTTTTTTTATTGTGTCTGATGTGTTTTCGATAAGCTCGGAAATTTCTTCCATTTCAGCCTTAACGTATTTTTTAAACTGAAGGGCTTTATCGAAATCAATGTTCTGTTCGAGTGTGTCGTCGAGAATGGAAATGAGCTTGATGAAATTGTTTTTTTCTAGTGAAGAAATCAGAATATCGCATAGATTTTCCGTTGTAAGTTTTTTCCTGTCAGCGCATGAAGTTGAAATTAATTCCGTGAGATATATCTTCCAGTTTTCGATTTCTTTCTCCGCGATCGAAAGAAATATTTCTTCTTTAGTCTTGAAATATATAAAAACAGTTCCCTTGGCTACACCGGCTTTTTTAGCGATTTTTTCTATCGTGATGCGCTCGTATTTTTCGGTCTCAAAGAGCTTTCCGGCAGCGGATATTATCAACGCCGTTTTCTCGTTTTTTTGTTCGTCAGTTACTGCTCTTTTGAATTTTTTTGCCATGAGACGCATTAAAATGACCACCGGTCATTAGTCAAGCATCATTTAGATATTTTCTTGAAGTTAACTTAGCTCGTGTATGATATTTTTGATTTCATGCAGTGAATCGTTTCTTTCAAAAATGATTTTATAACCGTCGAGGAGAACTCTTTCTGTTTCCGTATCAAGGGGAAGTGTAATCCATTCGGTTGAGCATATATTTAATTCGATTTCGGTTTGTCCGGAAAAGAATCTCAGTGTGTTTACGATTCCCCAATTTTCTTTTTCTATCACATCTGTTTCTGCAAATTGTTTTATCCAATTATAATCGGAGAAATATTTCATCTCATCGGTTGTAATTACCATTATGTCGATATCAGACTTTTCGTGTTGTTTATTCCGCGCGTATGAACCGACAAGAAGAACGGCAAGAATGTCGGTGTTCTTTTCTGCTAAAAGATTAAGTTTGTAATTTATAGCTTCAATTTCTGTCATGCCTGTGCCTATTAATAAAACACAACTTCGCTGTCATTAACAAACAGCTGCGAAATTGCGCTGTTTCCTTTTGCGTCAACTGAAACTTCAACTGTTGTTGATTTCATATTGGATTCTATGTAATGGCCTTGATTCTGCGGTACAAAATAATCCTCCACGCCGTAGCGAATGGTGATGGAGTTGTCATACGCGTATTCAACTTTTCCGCGGATAACTGCCGGATAACGGCCTGATAGTGTTTTGATGTCGGAGCTGACTTCAGCCGCGTTGTAATACGGAGCGGATGCGTCCTTTTCAAGAGCGACGTAAATAGTCTGATCCATGCTGAAAGATGTGCCGGTCTTTACCTTCAGCTTTTCAGTATCTATGTTTGTGATTTCGTATCTGAGAATTACATAGTCGCCGCTGAAAAGACTCCTCGGATCTACGGGTATGCACTTGAGTAATATTTTTGTCCCTCCGGAGAGAAGTCTTTCCTGTTTGAAAATCATCGACCCGAGCACTGCAAGCTGTGCCGCTACCAGTATGAAGAATAATATTTTTTTATATTTTGTCATATCGTTTCACCTTTAATCATTTCAGCCGCTTTAATTTTGCGCGATAGCGAACGCCGTCTGTTTTCAAGAATAATTCCGGCGGTTATGCCGATGAGACCCGTGCAAAGAAGAAATATCGAGCCGGACAGCATATCCCAGAACAGATCAAAATACCTCGTCAGTATGTGAAGCACGAATGCGCAAACCATTATGTTAAGAAGCGCCTTTGACTGAATGACGGAACTGTAAAACATATATATAGAAGAAAAAATGACAAGCAGTGAATTGAATAGCATGGAATAAACAATCCACGAAGTGTCCGGACCTGCTATAAAAAGCGCAGTTAGAGTAAAGACTGAAACCAGCCCGGCGAGATAGACGATGATGCGGTTGTTCTTGAGAGTTTTGACGAGCCAAACGAAAAGGCCTGCCGCGATTACGGAAAAAAGAATTATCAATATTACAACAATTCTGTTCGCGCTGAAAATTGAACGCTGTCCGATTATTTCAAACGAAGCGGCGTATACTGATATCCACATCATTGCCGCGCACAAAGCGTGAATGACAGCCGGAGAATATTTGACACCGCGTTTTTTCGCGAGGTTTTCGACGAGAACATTGAGAAGAAGGCAGACGACTGCAAAGATGATGAATCCTGCAAGATATGCTACTTTATATTTTTCTGAGATGAAAGCGTAAATTACGAAACCGAATCCTTTGACTATAATTGCCGAAAACGCAAAAATGTACGGGAGTATCGTATTGAAAATATCTTTCTTTTCTGCTGTGTGAGAATAATATAGAAAAAAGAAAAAGAGGGCAGCGATCACGCAGTGAAAGCTTATCATTCGAACCTGCAAATCTCCCATCGGCAGAAAAAATACAAGAGCCGGGAAAGCGCATGCAGCGGTTAAAAATTTAACGGGTTTTCCGCTTTTTCTTATCAGGTAAATCAATAAGGCGGATATTGCGATGAATGCGGTATAGATTGATGAATATTTTATACTTACCCCGAATGACGCGAATATTCCGGCTTCGATTTTGCCGAAAGGCCATGACATGGCAAGAAAAGGTAATATAAATATCAGCCATCCTAAGACGGACATGAGGTAACTCACGGGCCTGAAAAGCTCTTTATCTCTGAAGTACGATCCGGCACAAAGAAGCATCGCTCCGAAAGGAAGATTTAATAGTCCTGCTTGAAAAATCATTACTTCAAAACTGGTTTTGTAAGAATAGCCTGGAATGACGGACTGATAATAATAAAATATAAGAAAGCAGAGCGACGCGATGATGCCGGGTACATCTTTCAAGCGGATATATAAGAAAGCTGTCAATGCGATGAATAGTAAAAATAAGTAGGCAGGATTATCATATACTGCGAATTCCCAGCAGTTCCATATAAAAAAGAGAAGTGAGGCGATGTAGAGTCCGAAGCGTTCGCGCATGAGAGCCGCTATGAGAAAAACTCCCGCAGCCCATGCAAGAATTCCGTTTGTCGGATGAGCGCTGATGTGATAAATCTGCGCGACAAGCATAATCGCCGCGCCGTATGAAACCATACCGAGTACGAGAAGCGATCTTCCGATGAGGCGGCTTCGGTTTTCGCTGAAAAGATACCATGCTGATGCAGAGTAGCTTGCGATGACAAGAAAAAACACCTGGATGAGCTTAATGCTCGGCGGCATTTTCTTCCAGTTAGATGCATAAAATATAATTATTCCTGCGGTGAGGCAGAGAACGGCGAGACCCATGATTACAGAATTGAGATTGAGTGATTTTTTCGAAGATTTATTTTTCTCGCGGGATTCTGCTTCGACGGCATAGAGTGATTCAATTTGATTCTGCTGCTCGTGTGAAATTATTCCCTGCTCGGTCCATTTGCGGACTTCGCTTATCAGTTCTCTGATGAAGAAAGAATTTTTTGCCATGCCGCCCCGTTTCTGCATTGAATTGACTGTAATGCAGTGTGTATGTATTGGAATATAATATTTATATTTATTTTGCGTTTGTCCAGCAGTTTTTCAATAAGAAATTAGTCTGTTGAGAAAGTTTGAAATATTGATTGCATTTTGATTAAAAAATTCTTTTTAATTATTACATGATCATATTGATAAATTGTTGGAAATATATGTATCCGGAAATTATTGGTTTGTTCAAAATATAATTGAAGGGAAACGGTATGCAGGATAAGGAATATGCGGCATTTGGCCCATGGATTTATGAAATTGACGAAGAGCATCAAATGCCGCCGATTTTTAAAGAACATTTTACCCAGGATAATAATCATACCATATTATTTAAAATACCCGTAAATATGGAAAGACGGAGTCTCAAGCCCGGAATGCGGATGTATGATTACGTTATCGGTGCATATTCCGATTACGTTTTCATCATGAAAAGAAACGGGAATGATGTAGTATCGGAAAAAGTTTATTATTCTGAAATTGCCGCAATTGAAAATTCAATAGATATATTAAGAGGGACTTTCGTTATTTATTTGAATTCGGAATTATATTGTATCAACTATAATGCAGTTTCAAAGGACATCGTAGATAAGCTGGTTGAAATTGTCAGAATAAATTTGGTAGAAACGGAAATTGATTTGTCTGATTGTAGTAAAAGCCTATCAGAATATAATCCAAGTATTGGTTTCAGTAATATATACGCATCGTTGTCAAAAAATGTTGAGAATATCCGATTTGTTGCATATCAGCCTAAAAAAAGAATAACGCATAAAATAAAAAAAATATTCGATAGAGTTGCCGGTTTTATATTGCTTCCCGAACTGACTGAATGGATGATGCTGGCCACTCCAAAAGATATTATTATTGTATCATGCGGAAAGAGTATAAATTTCAGGAATTTCCCGGTTCATAAAAGATCATATTTGCATGTGCCGTATAAGAGCATAACCGCAATAAGTGTTGAATATGATGAAAGCTATAAGGATGTTCTTCAGTATGAAGTTGTTGCCGGTAATAATAGTTTCATTATAAAGACTAGTACGCAAAATTCTTGTATCAATGAATTGAATAATTTTATTGCAGTAATCAGGACACTTAATGCTTGATTTCTTGCGGTGATTTTTTTTATGCTATTTGTTTGTCTATCCTGCCTGCCCTGAGTGAATATTCCTTTTTGAATTTAGTGTTACGCTTTGTATAAGTGCTGCAAATAAAATCTTGACTGCTGTTGAAATATGTCCTGATATTATTGTTGTATAATGAAAAAGTGTTGCGGCTGATCTTAACATGTTCGGGAGGAGATTCCTGTGGATGAAAAAATAACAAGGCTTATTAACAGCATTTCTCGGGTTTTTGTCGAAGATGAACCGGTTTGTGAAAACTGCATTCTTGCGCTTATTTCAGGGCTTCATGTTCTTATTGAAGATTTTCCCGGAGTCGGAAAGACGACACTCGCAAGAGCCATTGCCGAAGCAAGCGGTCTTGATTTCGGACGAATTCAGTTTACGCCGGATATCCTTCCGGGAGATGTTCTCGGCATGAGTATGTGGGTTTCCGGAAAAAATGATTTTGTATTCAGGGAAGGACAATTGCATCATCAGATAATAATCGCCGATGAACTTAACCGGGCATCTCCCCGGACTCAGTCGGCGTTTCTTGAAGCGATGCAGGAAGAACGTATAACGGTAGACGGAGTTACGCATCTTCTTCCGTCTCCTTTTTTTGTTATAGCAACGCAGAATCCTGAAAATTTTTCAGGAACTTTCCCTCTTCCCGAAGCGCAGCTCGACAGATTCGGAATATCCCTTTCAATAAATTATCCGAACATTGAAAATGAAGTGCGTATTCTGAACACTTTTTGTGAATCAAATCTGATAAAAGCGGAAAAGATTACTTCCACGGATGAAATTATATCCATAAGGGAATCAGTCAGGAAGATTCCGGTTTCTCAGAAGATATTTTATTACATAGCTGAAATAGTTTCAAAAAGCAGATCGCGCAATGACGTCAAGCTTGGACTTAGTCCGCGGTCGTCGCTTCATCTCCTGTATGCGTCGCAAGGCAGGGCATTTATGGAAGGAAGGGACTTCGTGATTCCTGAAGATGTTTTATATTCAGCTCCGATAGTATTGCCGCACAGATTAGTTCTTTCTCCTGACGCGCGTTTTTCCGGAATTACTCCGAAAAAAATTATTTCCGAAATTGTGTCTTCGGTAAAAATTCCGACCGGATTATAATTGTGATAAGAATTAATTTCAGAGCGGCAATATTGTATCTGATTTCTCTTTCTCTGCTGTATCTGGCGGCTATGAGTTTTGCCGGCGCGGTTGCAGTTATATATTATGCCTTATTGTTTTTTCTTCTGATTTCTCTGGGGCTTTTTATTTTCAATTCACTCTCATTGCGCTTTATAGAAATATTTTCAAATGAACATCCATTGAGAGGGGAAACTATTACCTATAAACTTGCCCTGTCCAATGAATATTTTTTGCCTATCGTAGAATTTTGTATCAAATTCAGAGAAACGGCCGGAGCCGGAGAAAATTTCGAGAAGAAGATAAATTGCTTCATAGGCGGCAAAAAATATTTCGAGAAAGAATATTCTGTCATTAGCGAACATCGCGGAGTGTACGAACTGGGTATTGAACGCGCGGAGATCATGGATATGGCTGGAATACTTGCGTATTCGCCGAAGATTTTTTTTAGAACCTTTTATGTAAGGCCTAGAATTTTCCGCCCGGATAATACTGATTTTGCCGAAAGCCTTAAAGATTCAAGCGGCGGAAACTTTCACGGAGGTGCGGAAATAGATGATCAGTTTTCATCTATAGAAGAATATAGGGAAGGGATGGAAACTAAAAGAATATTCTGGAAGAAATATTTTTCTACGGGCAATATGTATGTCAAATTATTCCATGGGTCTTCGCGTAAAAGTATTGATGTATATGCGGATATGAGAAGATCGGATGCTCATGGATTCAGAACCAACGAGGATCTTATTCTTGAATCATTGCTTTCTGTTTCTGCTCATTTGCTGAAGAGCGGAACAAAATTTTCCGTTTATGCTGAAGGAGAAAAAGTTCTCGGAGAAAACTGCGGAATGAAACAGTTTGATAAATTTTATGAGTCGACTGTGTTTATTTCTTTTAACGGACAAATGTCGCCTTATGCGGGTATTCTTTCCGAAAGCAGAACGGGAATAGCAAAAGATGCGATAGTTATATCATCCAGCAGTGATTATTTATGCGCGGATGTTCCTTATCCTGAAAAAATATTGATTCTATATGTTTCTGCAAATCCTCAACCTGAAGATGAAAGGTACTTGTCCGTGCTTGAATCAAGAGGAATCCGTGTAAAACTTATAAGCTCTTTTGAAGACATTTCAAAGGTCTTTCAATGAAAAATGTTATCAAAAACCCGGAAGGAACACGGCGTCTTATTGTATTATTTGTTTTTTCGCTTCTTGCCTCTGTTATTTTTCCTTTTATTATAAGCCGTTATGTCAACGGCAAAATGGTCTATCCTGTATTATATTCCGCGTCGGTTGTTTTGAATCTGGTGCTATTTTTAAGTTTTTTCTGCGGGGCCATCAAGAGAAAAATTATTCTCGGTTTTTTATATGCCGTTTATCTGTTTTCCGGGGTAACGCTTATTCTTTTTATTCTCATGATTCCATTTGATGCGTATAAAGCATGGATAAACGTTGATATTAAGCCGGAAGGAACAATTTCAACAATTTTTGCAGCTGCATCTCTCATCCTGTCGGTAATTGTTTCGGGTTTTGTCTATAGACTGGGAATCATAAAAACATTTGTTCTTCATCTTTTTGCTAATTCTGCAGTGCTCTTTGTATTGATAAATTCATACGGGATTGCTTTTGCATCTTTATCTATTTTGTTTTTCGGAATTATTTTTATTCCTGAGAGAACAAATTATTTCGGGCAAAAATTTAAATTCTTTTTTATGATGTTTATCTCTGTAATTATTGCTTCATTCGTTTTGTCTTCAAGCATTAAAAAAGAGCAGGGTTGGCTGACTTCATATCTGATTTCTGAAAATTTTAAGGGATTTGTTCTGGAAACTTTTCCAAATTCCAAAGAAGCCGGAGCGATAAGCGGTTATGGGCTATTTTACCGCGAAAATGTTTTTGCGAATAAGCCGAGATTTTCGGAATCAGAAATATTCAGGCTTTCGATAGAAAACGGAGAACCTTTCAAAGAATACTACATAAAGATACGGACGTATTCGTACTACGGCGGAACTTTATGGTCAGCGCAAAGCAGAAAAAAATCCGAAAAAGTTTCTTTTGAAAAGTATAACATTTCTTTCGGTTCGTCTGAAAGTTATTCAAACATCAAGCTCTTTGTATCCGGCGATTATCTTCCATATATTCCGTATATGCTTTCATCGGAAAAAATTGTAGTTAAATCGCAATCTGCAAATTCCATCTCTCCTGCAAGTGAATACGGCGAATATATTTCTTCGGGGCCGCTTCTGAAAAATGATACTGTTTCTATCACATTAAATCCGGATTATAATAAAACTATAAATTACGGAGGTATGAATCATTTTGTCGAATTGCTTGGCAGTAAATTGCCGTCAGATGAATTGATTCCGTATTTGCAAATTCCTGAAAACCCCCGTTTGAAAAAACTTGCTGACAGTTTGAAGTCGAAGGACAAAGGCGCCGTCGGGACAGTTGAAAACATTTTGAATTATTTATCTGATGAAATGACATTGTCGGCAAATCTGAATCTCCCTGAAATAGATGAGGATATCGTTGAACATTTTATAGATGAAAAGAAAGGCTATTCCGTGCATTTCGCTACTGCGATGGCTGTACTGCTGCGTTACTGCGGTATTCCGTCGAGATATGTTGAAGGATTCAGAATAAGTTCAGAAAGTAATAAGAAGTTTTATTTAGTGACTGCATTCAATTCGCATTCATGGACGGAAATATATGCAGACGGAATAGGGTGGATAAGAATAGATCCTTTGACATATTTTTTTCATCCTAAAGCTGGAAAGGCAGCTAAAATAGAAAGAGATCCTGAAACTGAGAAATATATTTCGGCGATGGAAGGAAGATTAAAAAAGAGAAAGCAAATTGAATACTTGAAGAAAAAAAATGTCCTCATCATTTCCATGATTGCTGCCGCGGCTGCTTTGTTGTATGTAATATTTAGATTCATAAAATGGTTCATGTTCCGTAAAAAAATATTTTGCCTGCCGCGGGATAAGAGACTTGCGAAGGAACTCCGCAAATTGACGGCTCTGTTCTCAGATGAAAATATTTTTCACCCTTCTTTAACGGGATGGAATAAATGGTTCAATCAAGCAGAAAAAAAATATCCCGATTTGAAAAAATTGGATGAAATTAGAAATATTGTTCTAAGAAGTGTCTATTTTTCAGGGAATGATGCTGAATCAGTAAAGTCTCTTCGTAATGCTGTCCGCGCTCTGAAAGCCGAAAAGAAAGACAAGTTAGATTGATAATGATTATATCAACGTAATGATGACAACCTAATAAGCTTTTATCCGGTAAACAGATGCGTTTTCAGCGCATAAAATTCATGTTGAGTTTTTTTGATGGAAGATATATGTTTTTCAAAATGGAGATTGTATGAAAACTGTCAGATTAGCATCAATAGCCGTTCTTTTTGTGTCGCATAGTATCTTCGCCGATCAGGCGGGGGATATTCTAAAAACGGCTGATGCGTTTAAGGAAAAGAAAGACTATGTTTCCGCAGAGAAGATGTATCTTCAGGCAGAGGAAGCAGATCCGGAAAGCGGTTTCATCACCGCGCGCAAAGCGCAGTTTTTTCTTTTGACACTTAAAGATTATGCAAGAGCTTCGGCGGCGTATGAATCTGCCTATAGCAAAGGCTTCAGGGAATCATGGCTTTTTATTCAGGCAGGCAACTCCTGGCGCTATCTTAAAAATTATGAAAATTCAGAGAAGTGGTTTCGTCTCGGAATTTCTGAATACAATCAAAAAATCGAATCTGCGAAAAAGGCGGGCAAACCGCTTCAGAAATTAAATGACGGACTTGTTTCTATCTATGCGCAGTTTTGTTCGGCGATGATAGACTTGAAAAAATTCAGCAATGCGGATGCCGTTGCATCGGAATGCATTAAGCGGTTCACGGATACAGCGAACAGCTCGTTTCTCAATTATGCGGCGCGAAGTAATTATTGGCGTTCAGTAGAATCTTTCGGCGCCGGTGATTTTGAAAGCGCTGCAGATTACGCCGAAAAAGCCCGGAATCTGGCTGTTCGTGCCGGAAAGGATTCAGCTGTTCTTGCCGATGAGTTTGCAACTCTTATCAAGGTGATAAAAGCCGGCGAAAAAAGCAAATCGGTAAAACCGCTCTGTGTTCACCGTATGAAAATATTAATTATTCCCGAGACTGATGCGAAAGATGAAGGTAATGCCGTACACATAAAAAGCTCTGTGACTGATGAAGATGTTTTTATGACTAATCTGTCTGCAAAATTTGTTAAGCGTTTTATTGAGGCGTCAACAGGCGGAAAGCTCGGCATGGATATAGTTGTCGATAAACCATCGATTAAACTTACACGCATAAAAGATAATTCTGATATAGAGACGGAAAACAGAAAAAACCGAACACCCGATCTCGATTATTTTGTTTCTCAGAATGAGGATTATTTTAAAAAAGCTGTTAATGATTTTGATACTTTTGTGCTGATCTGGAGCGCGAAAGAATTCAATGTTGCTAACGGAGGACAGCGGCAGTTCAAATTTGCTTCCGCTGATGTTTCTGTCATGCGCGGATACAATCAAATCACGGCTGAAAGGATATCATATAATGGGCCTGATCTTCTGCTTCATGAATTTTTTCATACAATTGAAAAGCTCGGCCGCGTTCCGGTACAGCACGGATATTACAAAGAGAACAGGCATAACTATCCCGAATGGAAGGGAGTTAACGGAAACGATTACTACTTCTGGCAGCTTTCGGAAAATATACCGAAAATTCTCAGAGATAAATTCAGTGAAGATTATTCATCATTCAGTTTCATCAAAAAATATCCGGCTGATTTTACGCGTCCTGTGCGTGCAGTAAGAGTACGTCCTGAACTTCCGGTATTCAGAAAGATTGACCGTCTTGCAGCGGACGAGCGTTCCGCTGTTTACAGGACAGGCGTTATAGATTCTGCCGCTGAAAATGCTCCGAAAGATTCTGCTGCGGCGATGTTTGCAAAGCCTGAGGATGCTGCAGTAAAGGAATTCGTGAAGGCTCTTCTTGCCGGTGTTGAAGATCCTTTTAGAAAGGCGAAAATTATTCATGACTGGATTACTCTCAATATCGCCTATGATTCTGATCTATTGATCCGTCTGCGTACTGACGCGGATCCCGACGGAGGAAAAGACGCGTTGAGCGCTCTCAAATACCGCCGCACTAACTGCGCGGGATTAGCCGATCTTTACAAGATGCTCGGTCGATATGCAGGACTTGATGTACGCTATGTGACCGGAAGCATCAAAACCGGCGGAACGCCGGACGGCGGTCTCATGAGTCATGCGTGGAATATCGTGAAGATTGAAGGAAAAGAATATATCGTCGACTGCAGTCCGGACAGCAGAAAGTATTATACAGGAAAGAAGACGGGTGCTTTGGCTGATTATGCTTCGCGCAGTGATCATCTTTTTATTCATCCCGAGGCAAAGCGGATCGCTTATCTCGCTTCAAATCCAAAAGATCAGATCGCACTTCCGCCGCTTGATTTCAATCAGTTCAGCAGACTTCCGCGATTTGCTGTAGCATCATACAAGTACGGCATCAAATTCAAAAAGCACACAAATGCCGTGTATTCAGTTATCCGCAAAACGAAACCGGGAGGCGGCATCGAAGTGTCGGATCTTTATACTCTTGAAAGTCAGCCGCTTGAAATTGAATGTGAAGCGCCGGACGATTCTTTCGCTGATATAACTCTTCTTGATGAAGCAGGTAAAAAAATAGACTACTATACCTCGTCACAGCGAAACGGCGGAAGTTTTATATTCATGGTTTCCGCTCCGCGTGCGGGAATATTTACAGTAGTTATTAATGCCCGCTCGTTATCACAGCCTGAGCGCGTAAATGAGATATACCGCTTCGCAGTTAATTCAGCCGTTGCAATGAAGCCGTGTGCACCTGCTGTTCAGCGAGGGCATTACGCTGATATTCTTGCGATAAAATCCGTTTCTGTAAATCGAACTGCCGATAAGAAGCGTATCGAAATTGAAATTGATCATCCTTCGCAGACCGTGATTGTTTCAATAGTCCGTGATGCACAGGATAGAAATCAGACAGGAAGTGCTAAAAAAAAGACGACTGACACAGGAACGATGTTCACCTATGATATCTCTCCCGACAGCAAAGATATAATTGTAATATCAGGCCGCCGCAGTGATGATACCTCGGGAAGGGGAAATCAGCGTTTGCTTACCATTCGTTCGGAGGATGTTAAATAGAATGAAGAGAGCTTGTTAAAAAATAACAGCTTTTGTGATTTAACAATGAATGCGGGGAATGTGCGAAAATAAATTGTTTGACCGGTACTAATAATATTTCAAAGAAGAGATATAGCTTAACAATAGCTGTGCTATAAACGGAGAATGTATGAAAATTCCAAAACGCATTGATACAATAAAAAGGCATATTATAAAATTCGAAAAGTATCTTCAGTACGAAAAAAGAACGTTCGGTTGTTATGACGACGGCGGCGGAATCCGTTATATCATTGGTTCGTATTATATGCTTGCCGGAGACGTTGAAGGTGCGCTTAAACATTTTAAATGGTTTCAAAGAGTTTTTCCTGATGACTGCGGTTCTCCGGAACAGTATCTTTCATGGACTCTCGCGCTTTATAAATCAGGTGATTTAAAGAAGGCATACTCCAAATTTCTTCAGACTCTTTTGATGAATCCTTTTGTTATCGCAAGAGTTATAGGTGTTGATTACATAATGCCGTTTGAGCCTGGTTCAAATATTCCGACAAAGGAATGGGCTGACTGGATTGCCGATGAAATCTATAATCTGTGGGATGAAGAAGCCGCAGCCTGGGCAAAAGAATCTTTCTGTGATGAAAAGTCGCAGAAGATACTCAACAGATATTATGAAATTGAAAAACAGCTTATGACGGAACCCGTCGGCGAGACAAGAAGCAGACTTGTTAAAGAAAAGTTTGCGATGATGGATAATCCGCTGGCGGTAAGTAAAGCAGATCCGACTTAACATGTATTTCATTCCGGTGACTCATAAATAATATTAGAATCGGAAAATATGTTCGATGGATGCTTAATTTGCAATATATAAATATATATTTGACTTATTGCTGCTGCCGGGGTGATAATGATCTCGTTTAAATCTTAAAAAAATTTATATCGGGGGATTAAATGAAAACAAAAATTTTTATCGCGGTTTTATCGGTTCTTGTTGCGACATTCGCAATTGCTGGAAACCCTTTCAAAAAGGCTGTACAAAACACAACCGTTGATGACATTAAGAAAGTTGCTGATCTGATTGACATGTCTTTCGGTGACGGACCTGACGGGCCTTTCAAGGTTTCTCCTTCAAAATCAGAGAAACCTGTTTTAATCATTCAAAACGATACTGACAGAACAATAACCGTAACAACAAAGGGACCTACATCAAAAACTTTTGTAGTAAAAAGCAATAAAACTGAAAGCGCTAAAATGGAATCCGGAGATTATCATTTTACGGCATCAGCTCCTGAAACCAAAGGCTGCGAAGGAGATGCCGGTCTTGATAAATTCAAAGAATACAAATGGGTTTTCTACATTAAAAAATAACAAAATAAAAAACCGGTCTAGTGCCGGTTTTTTTGTACTCTGTGCAGGTTTTTATAACTTGTATTATACTCTTTCTTTTCAGTAAAAATAATTTTCTCAGCTTCTATGATCTTGAAGAAATGGTCGTATAATTTATAAATTTCATTCAGTCTGCTGTTATGAAATATCGGCAAAAATATTTCGGGTTTATGTGTTTGAAACTCGACATAATTATGATTAAACTTGATATTAAAGAATAAATCGTTTAATCCGGTTGTGCCATATCTTTGAAGAATAAACTGTGATGACCCGTTTGTTGAAATATACGGTGTAGACGAGAAGGAGTTGCTGAAATAAATATTGAGTGGAAATAAAGACGGATTTTGCTGATAATTCACAACAAGTGAATCAAAACATTTTATAGATTCGAGGCGGAATCAGAATGCATAAAATTGCTGGGATATCGACGCATATAGTCCAAATAGCGGTTGTTATTATTCTGTGCGGATTTTCTGTATCTGTATCAGGGGGATAGAAGATGGAAAAGAATTCAAGTTCTGAAAATGCTGAATTGATAGTTGATGTCGGTAAGCCTGTAGGCTGGGAAACGGTTTTTCCCGAAGAAATCCATAAAGGATCACGGGAAGAAAAATTGAAACGGTTTAACGCCCTGCGTAAGAGTCCGGAAGTAAACGTGATGTTTGCCGCTGAATATTTGAATTTTGTTTTAGGCGATATGTCCGATGCGATAGAGGAATACAAGAAGGTAATATCTGAGCATGGTTCAGAAAGTTTGGCGAATTTTTCCGGATTTCCGCGTTTTGCTTTTCAAGCTCCTTTCTCAATTGAGATTTTTTCCAACATACGGATTGCGTATTGCTACTGCGCGTTGAAAAAATATCCTGAAGCAGCAGAGTATTTTCAGAAAGGTTATCCGTGGAGACCGTTTTATTATGAGAGCGCAGAATGCTATCTTGCGGCCGGTGATAAGCCGAATGCGGTATTGATGTATAAAAAGGCGTATGAGTATCATTTGTCCAGTCATTGGGGAAGTGACCCGGAATTCGCGGAAAAGGCGAAAAGAAGGCTTGATCTTATTAAGACGAAAAAATGAATACTTGAAAATTCCGGTAGGCAATTCGATCCTGAAATTGTAAGAATATTTTCAATGATTTTTGATAAGATCAATAAAGAGGAAATAAAAAGTGAAATTAAAGATATGAAATGACGCAATAGAAAACACCGTTGCTCCTGGGAGCGGTCTGCGGAGCATCCGTTGCTTCTGGAATCTGTTGACCATTCTTTTCCTATAACTGCTTCAAGAAAAACACCGTTTAGTTTTTACGAATATTCTTTTGATCAATAAGGGTTTCGGGATAATATGCTGATAGACATAAACCGCATTATTGAAACTTTGACGGGTCGGAAATCACCGGATAAAATTTCCTGAGATAAAATTATTTGAATTAATATATAATTTGAATTACGATATACCAAGTGCTGTAGTTTTGCTGTAACGGGTGGTGCAGGTATGGATAACAGAGATATTCTTGTTGTTGAAGACGATAAGATCATGTCCAAATACATTTCAGATATACTGAAAGATGAAAATTATAATGTTTCGAATGCTTATGACGGTCTATCAGCTTTGGAAAAATATGAATCGGGAAACTACAGCGCCATTATAACAGATCTCGAAATGCCGCAGATGGACGGAATAGAACTTATCCAAAGACTTCAGGCGAAAGAATTCCCTCCGGTAATTATTGTGAGCACAGTGAAAAATGATCCCGATACAATAATAAGCATCATGAAAATGGGAGTTTACACCTATCTTCTGAAACCAATAAATTCGGCTGAATTGATTTTTTCGGTCAATAAGGGTTGTGAATACTCTAAGATTTTGCGGGCAAACATGGTCTATGAAAAGGAAAAAAATATCCGTTTGGAGAATCAGCTCGAATGGTACCGGTGGCGTGAAAGATTTGTCTCAGGTTCCAGGGCAGGAGCGGGAAGCAGTATCTTTCAGGGACTTCTGACGAGTTTTAATCAGGGGGCTGGATTCGGGTCAATGGTTTCCATGATTGATCTTCTTGCAGCAAACGCGAAAAAAGAAAAAGGGTATTACAGGATAGATTCATCTTTTTTTGACGCAATAATCGATAATAATAAAATAGCCTCAAAGGCCTTGGATGTTCTAGCTTTTATAAGAGATATTATCGACAACGGTCTTGTTCTCAAAAAGGGGAAGGCTTCAGACATTCATGATATTTTTATTTCTTCGTCAAATGAGCTCAGAAAATATTCGGACATTAAAAACCAGCATGTCATTGTCAGTGATATCAAGCCTTCTTTCGAGGAAGCCGAAATGCTTTTCAATTATGAGTCGGTGAAGAAGGTGGCTGATGAACTTTTACTGAATGCTTTCAAGTACTCGGAAAAAGATACTGATATTATAGTTCTCGCAGATATGGAAGACGGAAATTTCCGAATTTCCGTGATCAGTATGCCTGAGAAAACGGCTTATTCCGAAAAAGGGATTTCCATAGAATATGAGAACATAATTTTTGAACCTTTCTGCCGTTTGACTAAAACCGTACAGGAATCATACCATACACTGGAATTCGGGCTTGGTTTGACTATGGTGGAAAAAATCATAAATGCTCATAAAGGTAAAATCAAACTTTACAACATAAAAGATCATGCTTTCGTGAACGGTGATCCTTCCAGGGCGGTTGAAGTAAAAGTCTGCGCCGTTATGAGTATTCCTGTTATATCGGAATCTTGATAAACTACGTAGAAGAGTTCAAGCGAATTGCACAGGAGAGCTCCGGTGTCAATAGATAATACTGATTTACAGTTTATCTTTTATTCTCTAAATTGATTTGCCGACAATAAACACATGTGCGGTCTTTAGAGGCTTTCGTTAAAAGGTTTAGTTGACGATGTGAATTAGATTAAGTATCTGATACCTGAATAATGAAACTTGATTTCGTTTGTATTTCAATTGACTTAATGAAATGCAAAAACTATATCGGGCTCATATATTTAAAACTCGAACAAATTCAATTAAACAAGATTTTGAAGAATAAAATGTTTAATTCTGCTTGTCATATCTTAGATGAATAAATTGTGAGGATCTGTTGGTTAAAATATACGGCATAGATGAGAAGTTGAATCCTGTCAAATCAAGAATTTCTGATCTTATAAACGAAGCTTTTGTTGAGTCGATTTCCTTTCCGTCCGATAAGCGCATACACAGATTTTTTCCGATGAAACGGGAGGATTTTTTTTACCCGGCTGGAAGGACTGACGCGTATACGATGATTGAAATTTCGATGATGGAAGGGCGCAGCGTTGAAGCCAAGAAAAATCTTATTAAAAATATTTTTTCAAAACTGCAGACCGGCTTAAATATCAGTCCGGCGGATGTGGAAATTACAATTACTGAACAGCCGCCGCATTGCTGGGGATTCAGGGGAATAACCGGTGACGAAGCTGTATTAAGTTATAAGGTTGACGTTAAGCCGTAAGAACGTGATTTCTCTTGTTGTATCTGTTATTATATCGTTGAGAAATTGAATTGTTGCTTAGTTGTCCATTATTTTCGTGTCGTTATTTTTGCTTTTAGGGAAAATGATTATGATATATTCCGTTTGAGGGTTAATGTTTGAGTCAAAACATTAAAATAATACAAAGTTGTATTAAAGATACAAGTGAAGCGATGAAAGAAAAAAATATATCTTATCGTTGTTAAAGATGTAATGCTATTCTACCGTCTATTCCCGGCAGAAACATTGGGTGTGATTGCGGTAATGTGTTTATTGATAACGATTATTGCAGATTATCTATTGATGACTATGGATTTTTTGAAGTAATAGAGAATGTCTGAAGGTGGATTTGTGCGCAAATTAATGTTTATATTCGTGGCATTATTGCTGTCATGCAGTACAAATGTAACTGAGTTTAGAAAATTAAAAGACTCGAAGGAGATATTTTATTCTATAACTGACTATTTTACATTAACGATGGATTCACCAAAAAGTTTTTCTGCTGAAGAAAATTATTATTTTAAAGGCAATATTTATTTTAAGCTGCATATGGATAATGGAAATAATAAATGTTACTATGATTTAATTGAATTGAAAGTATATGACGAAAACCATGTACCTTTAAAAATAGAAAGAATTGATATTGTTAAAGATGGATCGCTGGTTGCTAGAAATGTCAATTTGTCAGATGCCGTGAATAAATATGAATTCAATGAAGTATATTTTGTATGTGAGAGTAGGATTGATAATAGTTTTAAAATATATATTGATTATAAAATTAAAATCTCAGTAATATTAGTTCAAGAAGAAGTCTTCGATTATTGGGATGAGAATGTCGAATTGACCAAATATATAATAAAATGTGAAAGAAATATATTCATATAAATTTATAAATCATTTAAGGGTTTATCTGCATGTACCACTGCTGTCCCATAGAATCATAAGAAAACAAGAAAAATGCTATTAATTCTCAAATGCGTTGATTATGTTGGAATTGCAAAACACCAATAAAATCAATACAATCGGAGAATTAATAGCATGTTTAAGACAAAATGTTTACTGAAAGAAATGCAATCAT
>JAKPJF010000131.1 GCA_029554345.1 Spirochaetota bacterium
CGCATCTCTGTATCTAGCTCCATGGTAATACAACCCTGTCTCCGCGTCCTGTTCCTTCGAGGTAAATCTAAATTCTGTCTTATCTACCGTCGCCGCTTCGTCATACAGTGTTTCCCCGTACGGCAGATATTCTATCATCTCGAAGAAGTTCCCCTTCTTATCAGTCACATAACTGCTTGATCCCAGGTGATCCGGATGAAAATACATCGTATTCTGTTCAGTCATCGTTCCGCAATTATTCTTCATGCTGACTGTGCTCGCGATTCTCTGATTTCCTGCAAAAATGAATCTCAACATGGATTGATTCAACACTCCAATCATTCAAAGATTTCATACTTGCGCCGCGCTCTCCGCTTGTATCTTTTGCTTCGCAAAAGGATACCGCTTCGATCGCTAACGCAAGATAGTGTCATTTGCGTCTATTTCCATATCCAGATATTTGGACACCTCAGTTTGATTTTGAACTGATTCTGGCAGCGCGACAACGATGTTGACACATTCCGATAATCTAATCACAAATTTCTTTAAAAACATCATAAAATTCCAAGTTATCTATTAATTTCTCAATTATCATTGTTAAATTTATTTTAGAAATTTCATCAACAAAGATCATACTACTTGCCCAGAAATATTTTCCGTTTAAGCACTCTCCAGTCAGTTTATTTTTATTTATTAATTCAATTAAATTGTTATAAGTAAAAAATGTTGCTATATACTTTTTGCCATTTTGAAATTCAACTATTACATCACTATTTGTATTATTTTTATCATAGTTGCTTGACAAATCCGTTTCAACCCAAATATCTTTAATCATTGTAATACCATCATTTATATTTTTTCGTTAATATCTCTATTACCTTTTGTTCATTCCTGTCTCGCTTCAAATAATTTGAACATTATGAAAATAAATTAAGAGGCAAACTCCATGCGCTCCTTATTTTTTGCCACTCGGCATTTTTTTGCAAGCATTAACTTGCTTTTACGCTCATTCAGTATGTTTTTATCACGTCCAAAAAACATATCAGACGGACGAAGATAGTTTATACCCGAATGAAGTCTGGAATAATTGTATTCATAAACATAATCATTTAAGATTCTGCACGCCTCAGAATAACTCTGAGGGTAATATTTTTTTACAGCTTCGTTTTTTACAATCCCATTCAGCCGTTCAATCTTTCCGTTTGTCTGCGGATGATTTCTTC
>JAKPJF010000081.1 GCA_029554345.1 Spirochaetota bacterium
GGTTAAACTCTTTGTGAACTAATAAATTATAGCGCACAATAATAAATCAATCTTTACCTACATTTGAAGCAATTTTTATACCCATTACATAGAAAATTTTGAGAGGTATTTTATATCTCGCTTACACTTTTATGAGCAAAAGCAGGTCTACTTGTCAAACCTGCGTTTTTTTGTTATTCCTGCGAAGGTAGGAATCTATTACTACTACATTCTTGCCAGGCAGAGTGAATAGCATCCAAGTCAAAACCTTTACGATAGAGGGAGGCAAAGACCTTTTCTTTTTGTTTGTTGAGAGGCAAATCGCGGTAGCGGAAACGCAGTTTTACAATTTGTTCTTTCAGGTTTTCTTTTTCCTCTTCAAGAGGGTATAGTTCGTTTAATTTTCTTTCCCACAATTCATTTGGCAGCCGTGTTTCTTTCAATTTCTGTGCTATTGCGCGTTTGCTTTTTTTCCGTTCAATGAGAGAGCTAATAAGGATTTGCACGAAGCGAAAGTCGTCAATATATTTTTTATTCTGGAATTCTTTTATGAGATTATCAATCAACTCCGCAGGATAGTGTTTTCGGGAAAGGAATTGTCGGCATTGAACAGAGCTGTGTTCTTGATCGGATACATATTTCAGGAGTTGTTGCCGGGCATTTTTGGCAATTAGTGAAAGCAGTTCTTTGCTTTGTTCGTCGTCAATTTCCCCGGCAAAAGGAAGAGGGAAATAAGAAAGGAGGATTCTATCAGGAAGAATCCCCCTTACTTCATTGTCAATAATAATCAGCGAGTTTTTTTCGTGTTCAGCTTTCTTCGTTGTCTTCAGGAACATTTTCTTCTGCACTTAAATTGAATTCCTCGGGATTTATTTTTTCCCTTAGTTTGGCTTCAATTTCTTGTAGCAGTGGCTGGTTTTCCGTTAAATAGAGCTTGGTTTTATCTGCTCCCTGACCCAGTTTGAGGTCATTGTAAGAGAACCAGGAACCGCTTTTCTTAATTATATCATGCTGAACTGCCATTTCCAGAATGATATCCAGTTTGGAGATACCCTGGCCAAAAATAATAGGAAATTCTACTGTTTTAAAGGGAGGAGCGAATTTATTTTTCAC
>JAKPJF010000085.1 GCA_029554345.1 Spirochaetota bacterium
TTACTGCTTCCGACTCCGCTCAGCTGTCCGCCCTTGTTATATCCGTATGTTACAATCTCACCGTCAGGAAGTTTCAAGTTTCCGCATGGAGGCGGAAACATTGCCCGCGAAGTGGTCGAAGACCACAGCGGGAAAACGCAAGCTTTACCTCATAGTTTGAGGTGTGACATCAACATTATGCTGCATACGGAGCGAACAGGAAGTTCGCGAAGAAAATGCAAGAATATTGAGACATCAATATAAATTCGAACGGAGGCGGAAACTGACGAGACGCTTTCGTTGCGACGTCGTGTCGCATATAGAAGCGTCTCGTTTATCGGACTCGTTCCGACTGGTCGCGAGGTGGTCGAAGACCACAGCGTGAAAACGCAAAAAGAACCTCAGTGACGGGCACATAAATAATGCTGATATCAACTTGTCGAAACGGATCAGGATGTCCGTTGAGATTAAACAATATAACATTTACTTCCGTAATATTCACCCAAATGTCAAGAATACTTTCAAAGGCTTCGCCTTTTATATTCCGTTTTCTTCCCGTCAAGTCCCTTTATTGTACGTTTATGCCTGATTACATTTCCCATCCAGTCATAGCCGTACTCGTCCACGCAGTTGCCGCTTTCCGTCTTCACCAGTCTTGCAGAGTTTCTGTTATATTTCTTAAATACTATTTAAATACACTTAAATAAATCTTCAAAAATCATGAAAAAGGTCAATGGTTATGTTTTAATATGCAGTATACCATCAGGACAAATCATAATATACAATATAATAATTTTCTTGACTTTCGCATTCCAAACTTGTATAAACAATCAATACACTTAAGGGGTTTTTTACTTATGGAGAACATCATCACTGAAGTAAGAATCTTTCCAAAGGATAACCTTGGCAAAACATTGGCTTTCGCGAACGTGACTATCATGAATCAGTTTGTGGTAAAAAACCTTCGCGTAGTTAAAGGAGACAAAGGAATATTCATTGGTATGCCTTCGAACAAAAAGAAAACCGGAGAGTATGTCGACGTATTTTTTCCGATCACACAAGAAGCCAGAGACAAAATCACCGATCTTATTGTAGACGAATACAATAAGGTAAAAGAAAACTAAACCAAGGGGATTACTCCCCTTTAAGTTTAGAAATAAGACCTCTGACAATATCGCTCATTCTCGCGATTAGAAGAGCGCTTATAATTGTATCAGCCATTCCAGTTATTTTAATCCCTGATTCTTTAAATATCCTGATTTCAGGAACAACAAAACAGAAGAAAAACGCAGCAAGAAAGGTAATGGCTTCTCTCATGCTTTTCATTAAAACTTTACGCTCATGTTCTTTAACCGCAGTTATGGAAAAAAGAGCCGATACTGCAGTTTCAATTACAATTGCAACGACAAAGAGACTGAAAATATTAGAAATAATAACATTCGACTTCATAATCAACGACCTCTCTCCGCAAGTTTTGTTTTAATAAGTGAAAAAATCAATAACATTATGCACGCAAAGAAATATAAAAACAAAAATGAATCTCCGAACTTCGAATATAATGTTTTTCTGTTTTCAGAAAAATCAGCTGCGGCCGCAAATGATCCTCTTTTCAATATCGGCATCTCTGCAGTTATTTTTCCCTCAGGATTAATCAAGGCGCTTTTGCCGCTGTTGCCCGCCCTCACATACCAAAGCCCTGTTTCAACCGCTCTAAAAACCGATGATGAAAAATGCTGATAATGCCCCTGATACGAGTCGCTCCATCCGTCATTAGTAATTACTACCGCAAAATCAGCTCCTTCAAGCGGGAACTTTCTGTTTATTCCTGCAAAAATACTTTCATAGCAAATTGCAGTAAAAAAAGAATAATCTCCTGCCTTAAAAATCTTCATAGATTTACCGGGTGTGAAATCCGAAGACCCCATAGAATAAAGATACTCCTGAAAAGAAGGAAACCATTTCGCATATGGAAACCATTCTCCTACAGGAGCAAGATGTGTTTTATAATGATATCCCGCAAGCGTCCCATCCGGAGCTATTAGGCATGCACTGTTATACCATTCTGTTTCTCCGACAGATGGTCTTTCCTTTCCGATTTCACCGGTAAGAATATATTTGCTTTGCTGTCTTGCATAATCAGAAATCATCTGAACAAATTTCGAATGCTGACCGTTTCTCAACTGATAACTGACCGGCTCAAGTGTAGCAGACTCACTCCATACGATCATGTCCGTATCCGGGTTTTCTTCAATTACCCTTTGAGAAAAATTCAAATGATCATTAAGATATTGATATCTGTATTTGATCCAGTTATCCCACGGATTTTGACAGTTTTGTACTATCGCGAATTTCATTTTCTTCTGAGATGCTTCTTCTTTAGGCAGATTTAACCTGACAATTCCAAAAAGTATAATTACACAGTTAAGCACAATAACCGGTCTGATTTTTTTTAAAATTGAAATCAATATATCTTTTGATTTCAGACTCGATAACATCGAACGTTTTAGCATCAAATCAGTAAAAATTATATTTGAAAATAACACTGCGAATGTTACCGCATAAACTCCGCCTATGGATGCCGTCTGAATATAGGACGTAAGAGGATATTGGGAATATCCGAGGAAATTCCACGGAAAAGCAATGAATCCGAGATTTGATATAAAATCAAAAAAAAGCCAAACTCCCGGGAAAATTATTAAGCGGAAGCGCTCATTATAAGAAGCAAGTTTTTCGGTGATTGCGCATTTAAGAGCAAACTGGGCTGAAAGAGCCGGTATCAGAGCAAGTAGTATAACCGCTTCTCCGCCGGAAGCGCCTGCACCGAATTTTCTCATCCAGGAATTAAGCAATAAAAAAGAAATAACTCCCGTCGAAAAGCAAATAATCAAATTTTTCCGAAAACCGTTTCCTCTCATTTTAGAAAAAAGAGGAATGAATGCAAAATGTGCAAACAATGGAAACAAAGGGAAATTTTCACTGAACGGAAATGATAGAAACAATAAAAATGGCGTCAGAAAATAATAATGATTCAAAACAATTTTTTTAAATTTCATAAGGACTGTGGCAACTTTTAATTTCATCATTTTACCGTATTTTTTTATTACTATACTTCTATCGAAATCCCGAGTCGCTCCATGACAAGCTTAATATCATTCCATACATCCTTTTTTAGAGGAGATTTTTCACCTCCGTTTCTTATAACATAAGAAGGATGAAAAGTCGGCATTACCGGAATTCCCATATATTCGCCCCACTTGCCCCGGAGAGATGTGATTCCTTCCTTTGTATTGAGAATATATTTTGTTGCAGGCGAACCAAGGGTCACTATTACTTCTGGTTTAATAATTTCAATCTGCTTTTTCAGATACTTTGAACACTCTGCAAGTTCATCATCTGCCGGAGGTCTGTCCTTTATCATTTTAAGATCTACTGTAGGTCGGCATTTCACAAGATTGCAGATATAAACAGAATTTCTCGGAATTCTGATTCCTTTTTCAATAATGGATGTTAAAAGTGCTCCGGCTTTTCCGCAAAATGGAATTCCCTGAATATCCTCATTCTTTCCGGGTCCCTCGCCGATAAACATTATTTTCGCTTCAGCCGATCCTTCACCGAATACCGTTTTTGACCGTGTGGAGTGAAGCCTGCATGCAGTACATTTTTCTACTTGTTTTGAAAGTTGAATCAAATCATCAGTTTTTGTCATAATATTCCATTTTCTCCGCTATTATATAGATCGGCTTATTCATCTGTTTTTTTACAAAGTGTTAATTTTTGTTGACACATTAAGCACATGTGTAAATCTGTCCTTACACCGCGCGGTGGAGCAGTTGGCAGCTCGTTGGGCTCATAACCCAAAGGTCACAGGTTCGAGTCCTGTCCGCGCTAAATCGGCGAAGTAGCTCAGTAGGTTAGAGCACACGGCTCATATCCGTGGTGTGGGGGGTTCGAGTCCCTCCTTCGCTAATAAATCTCCTCAGCCTGAACGTACATTACTTTATCTTTCCCTATCGCATTTACAAAAGTACCCTTCACTTCAACTAGCTGCCCGTTTGAAAGATCTTTTTCAAACGGCGCAAATATTTCGAACTTATCCGTATCAGAAATAAGAGAAAAACTTATTTTGCCGTTTTTATTCCTATAGTTGCCGACCTTTCCTTTCCATCTAACAGTGAATCCCGCGTATAACTCCGGAGTCTTCGATACTTCACTATATGAAACTTCGCTTGAAGGCTTGTCTTCAATGCCTGCAATATATTTGATGAGATATAATGCTTTTTCTTTTATACGTATGTTCGAATTGCTGTTTATGATGCGGTTTAGAGAAAAGAGCGCATTGTTATAATTGCCTTTTTTCATATCATTGCGGGCAGAATTAAACTCTTTTCGTACTTCTTCATCAGAAGAATAAGAAACTAAAGGCTTAACTTTTGTCGCCTTATCAATCAGAGGATACATCATTGATGAAATATCGGTCTCTGTTGCCTTTTCGTTTTCTCCAATAAACGAGAAACTTATAATTTTATCTGAAAAAATACCTTTCAAGTACGAAAAGTTAACAATTATTAAAACAGCAGAAATAAGAAATATCAACGACATTACGAGTAAGCGCAAAGAAGGAGCTCTTAAAGTCTTCCTTAATCCATGTCTGCGCATAGGAATTTTAACTATGGTTTTATGTCTCGGTTTACTGAAACTATGTCCGGGAATATCAACCGCATCAAAAATAGAAATTTTCTTCTGCAGTTTTTCAAATGATTTTGTTTTTTCAACCTGCGACAGAAGCTGTTTTGTTTTTTTATCAAACGGATATTTTTCTCTCGTTTCCGCAAGACGCAGAAGAACGCTTTCTACCGAACTCGCTCCTTTAATAAACAAAAAATTTTCGAGTTGGCTTCCTGCAGGAGAATCCGGATACTTTCTTTTTATCGAAGCTATTATTCCTTCTGCGATAATAAAATTATCCGTTATAATAGAACAGAGTGCTGACATCACGGAATTAAAAAGAGTCGGCGAAATTGAATTTGCTTTATCAAAAATAAAGGAAGCCTCTTTATATCTTCTTTTTTTAAAGAGATACATGGCTTCCTTTGATAAAATATTTTCAGAAACTGTGTTTTTAATCATCTTCTCTTCTGAAAATTCTCTTAACCGCATCGATTAATGAAATATTTTCATCGAACGATTTTCCGATAATATATCCCACGAACATAAGCGAAAGAATAAGCACCATCTTCCACAACCCGAAAAGAAAAAAGAACACACCGAACAAAAGACCGGCAAGTATTCCTAAAACCTTGCCGGGATTATCATTTATCCATTTTCTAAAATCATCCGAAAGAGGCAACTCTTCCTCCTTACTGCTTAACACGCTCGACGTAATCGCCTGTGCGGGTATCAATTTTTATCATATCATCCTGATTTACAAAAATCGGAACGTTTATTTCTGCGCCAGTTTCAACTTTTACTTTCTTTGTAACATTTGTTGCGGTATCTCCGCGAACTCCAGGCTCCGCGTATACAACTTTAAGATTTACAAATGTAGGAGGAATGATAGTTATCGGTTTTTCATCATACATAACTGCTTCAATGACATCATTTTCTTTTACGTAAAGAAGAAGATCGCCAATCATATCTTTCGATACAGAAATCTGGTCATAGCTTTCGGTATCCATTAACTCGATCGAATCTGCCTCGCTGTAAAGATACTGCATAGGTCTGTTTTCAACTCTTATGTCTTCAACTTTCTCACCGGCTCTGAAAGTCTTGTCTATAACTGTTCCTTTGTTGAGATTTTTAAGTTTTGTTCTTACGAACGCTCCGCCCTTGCCCGGTTTTACGTGCTGAAAATCAACGACGATGAAAAGATTACCGTCAACCTTAATAGCCGTGCCTTTTTTAAAATCATTGCTCGAAATCATCAAATTCTCCGTTAAATTATTATTATATCTTTATCCGCGGATGTCAAGATCTCAGCGCCTTCTTCACGGATAAGAATTACATCTTCAATTCTTACACCGCCGCATCCCTGCACATATATTCCGGGCTCAACCGTAATAACCATGCCGGATCTCAGTATCATTTCCCCTCCGCCTTTTACAGCAGGAGCTTCATGAACATCTAGTCCAACACCATGACCGAGAGAATGTCCGAAATTTGAACCGAAACCGTTTTGAGAAATATAATCCCTTGCAACAGCATCAAGCTCTCCCGCAGTCATTCCCGGCTTTGCCGCAGAAATGGCTTTTCTCTGAGATTCGAGAACAACAGAATAAATTTTTCTCAGCTCATCCGGTATTTCTCCGAGAAATACCGTTCTTGTCAAGTCTGAATTATATCCTTCAAACTCACAGCCCATGTCTATGAGAACATTTTCACCATTTTGCAGTTTTTTTGACTGTGACGGAAAATAATGAGGCATTGATGAATTTTTTCCGGAAGCTGCAATCGTGTCAAAAGCCATGCGCCTGGCGGATTTCATCTTGGAAAATATTTCCGCCTCCATAACAATATCCCATTCCGTTATCCCAGGGCGGATTGTAGACAGAAGATGAGAAAAACATTCGTCAGTGATCTTGACAGCTTTTTTTATTTTCTCAATTTCATCAGCGTTTTTAACAGCACGAAGTTCGTTTACTATGCTTCCGCCGCTTTCGATTTTCAATAAAGGAAATTTCTTTGTTAATTCATTGTAATTCGAAAATGATGCTGAATGTTCTTCAAGATAAAGATGTTTATCGCCTTCGGAAATAATCTTAGAAAGAGTATCATAAAATGACTTTTCCTGAAGCACAAATTCATATTCTTTAGAAAGAATGCCTCCGGCATATTCCTCATAACGCGAATCTGTTATAAAAAATGCCTTATCGGGATAAATTAAAAGAAAGGCATTGGAGCCTTCAAATCCGGTCAGATACCGTATATTTTTTAAATCAAAAATCAAATACGGATATACATCCCTTCCCGAAGCTATTTCCCTGAATCTTTTTAGTTTCATATATCCTCACATCAGAAAAAGAATTATCACGCCTGAAACAGCAAGAATAATTCCTAAAATTTCAGCAATGCGTACTTTCTTTTTTTCAAAAACAAAAGAAACAGGTATCAAAAGAACCGGAACGATCGACATAATCGCCGATGCCACACCGACTTCAGTTTTAGATATTGCATACATTGAAAGACTTACTCCTGCAAACGGTCCGAGAAAAGAACCCATTGAAGCATATAGTAAACCTGACTGATTTCTGTAGGACAAAACAGATTTTTTCAGCCTTCCTGAAAAAATAAGTACAAGAGTAAATGATATAAATCCTGCGATTACACGGCATTGTGTCACATTCACAGCATTTATATTATTCATTCCTATTTTAGCGAGAATAAGCCCCGCACCCTGCGAACATGCTCCGATAACAGCAAATATTATTCCGCCGAGAGGATGATGAATTTTAATTCTCTCTCCGTTTTTTTTGGTTAATACCGCAAGCGATATTCCTATAATAATTATGAGAACTGCAAGTATATCCGTAATAGATAAAATTTCATCAAGAACTAAGTAACCTATAAAAGCAGATATTACCGGAGCGAGACTCATTATTAGCATTGATATCCGCGATCCGATTATTTCAAAGGCCTTAAAAAGGAAATAATCACCGATGAAAAAACCGACAAACCCTGAAAGGGAGAGCCACATCCACGAAGAAGCTTCAACACCTACAGGAAAAGGATTTCCATATACAAAAAATGAAAATACTGACAGAAAACAAAATGCCATCAGAAGACGAAGAGGATTGAGTGCAAGCGAACCGAATATTTTAGCAGCTCTCTCAAACATCAATGCTGTGAATGTCCACACAATGGCAACTAAAAGCGAGGCCGTTTCACCCGACATATATACTCCCCAAAAGCTCTTTCTGCTTGCCATTATTCGAAGGATGATAACAATTAGTAAAGTTTTTAAACTTAAGTTTATAAAATAAAAAACTGTACCGAACGGAGAAAAATGTCCGACAATTACTACTCTTTAAAACCTGAAACAATTCTTAAAGCGGCGGAAAAACTCAATCTGAATCCTACAGGACATATTCTTCAGCTCAATTCACTCGAAAACAGGGTTTATTCGCTATATCTTGAAGACTCATCACAGGTTGTAATAAAAATTTACCGTCCTGGCAGGTGGAATGAAAACCAGATTCTCGAAGAACATTCATTCCTCAATGAACTCAAGGATGATGATATTCCCGTTTGTGCACCTTTAACATTTGAAGGAAAAACTCTACATTTCATTGATGATTTTATTTACACGGTTTTCCCGAAAAACGGCGGACGGATTCCGGATGAATTTTCTGATGATGATTTAATGATGATAGGACGGCTGATTGCACGTATTCACAATACTGGCAGACGGAAAAATGCAGTTCACAGAATAAAAATATGCCCTGAAACTTTTGTCAGAGCAAATCTTGATTTTATGGCACAAAAACAGCTGTTGCCTCAAAGATATCTTTCTGTTTATCATAGGCTTGCTGAAAAAATTACAACTGCCTTTGATGAAGCTTCAACTGACATGCCTTTTCACAGAATCCACGGAGATTTTCACTGGGGCAATTTGCTGAAAAGGGACAGCAGTTTTATCGTACTGGATTTTGACGATTTTGTTACGGGTCCGGCTGTTCAGGATATATGGATGCTTGCACCGGCAAGCGATGCCGAAGGACAGCGTAAAAGAGAAGCACTTCTCGAAGGCTACCGTGAATTCGCTGAATTCGACCGCACATGGCTGAATCTTGCTCCCGTACTCAAAGCTATGAGATTCATAAATTATGCCTGCTGGATTGGAAAAAGATATGATGACCCGGCTTTCAAAAACGCTTTTCCTCACTACGGAACTGATAATTACTGGGAAAGTGAAATAAAGGATATTGAAGCAATACTTCTTGAAAGCGGGATTGAACCGGAATCTAAAAGCGAACTTCTTGAAAATAAGGAGTACTTTTTTGACATGTGAAACTTTATCCCATTTGCTTTAGCACTAAAGATTACATAATTTATTCCTTGCTATTTTTTATACGTCAACTATTAGTGGAAATATCATCTGCAAATGATCTATTTTATAAGCGGAGGAATCATGGCAAATATAAGCAATCCCCAGCTTTGCACTCTAGTCGATCATACTTCTCCTGAAGCAGTTTTTGAAGAAGTAAAGGAAATTTTCTCTTACCATTACGATCTGAAAACGTTTCAAATTGTTGAACGTTCTTTTGAAATATTGAAATCCCTTTTCAAAGGAGAGTTTGACGGTTATCAGAAGTGCAATACGGAGTATCACGACCTGAACCATACTCTTGACGCTCTGCTCGCCTCCGCACGCCTTATGGACGGATTTAATATCTCCTCAGAATCAATTCTTTCTGAAGAAAGTGCGGTAGCTCTTCTTTTAGCTGTAACTTATCATGATTCAGGCTATATTCAAAAGTCAGACGACATAGACGGAACAGGTGCGAAATATACAAAGAATCACGTCGAAAGAAGCACTATTTTTGTAACTGCAAATAAAGATAAAATCGGAATAACTGCTCTAATGTCGGATGTAATATCCTCCTTGATAAGGTGGACCGGCCTCAGAAGCGATATGCCAGGCGAATCCGTTATGGGAAAAGATTACACTATTGCAGGATCAATCATCGGCACAGCAGATCTGCTTGGACAGATGTCTGACCGGGCATATCTTGAAAAACTTCTTTTTCTTTACTACGAATTCAAAGAAGCCGGAATCGAAGGTTTTAATACGGAATTCGACATATTAAGAAAAACTCTGTCTTTTTATTCAACTACTCAGGATAGACTGGACAGACAGCTCGGCAAGGTCTATGATTTAGCAAAAGTTCATTTTAACAAGCGTTTTGGAATACCATTCAATCTTTACATGGAAGCTATTGATAAACAGATGCAGTATCTGAAAAAAGTTATTGATGATGAAAGCGTAAATTTCAGGCATAAGCTGAAAAGAATGGATATTGAAACAATCGAACAGCATTATCTTTATTAATCCAGTCTCTTATCTGATAATCTCTTTCCAGTTTAAACTCAATTCGAATAACTGAAATATATTCGTGTTGATTCAGTTATTCGTTTTTTTTCATTTTAAATACTTCTTTACTTTTTGATGCAATATGATATCCGAAGGAAAACACTAATTCCGGAGGTCGTGATGGTAAAGGAATATTCTTCAGGCGATATCAGAAATATCGCAATCGTAGGTCATGCAGGTACTGGAAAATCTACTTTGTTCGATTCCCTTCTCTTCAATGGCGGAAAAATACAAAAAATAGGAAGTCATAATGATGATTCTCTTGTTTCCGATTTTGATATTGAAGAAAAGAAAAAAAAGATGTCAATCCACACATCTCTGGGATTCATTGAAGTTGACGGAATTAAGTTCAATATAGTTGACTGCCCCGGTCACGCGGATTTGATAGGAGAAAGGCGTGCAGCCATTCTTGCCTGCCAGGCTGCTATTATCGTCGTAGATTCCGTTGACGGTGTTCAAGTCGGAACAGAAAAAGTCTGGCGTTTTCTTGACGAGGAGAAAATTCCACGTATAATATTTATAAATAAAATGGATCAGGACAGGGCCTCTTATTCGAAAATTATAGAAGAATTGAAAACCGAACTGCATGCAAATCTTGTTTCATTATGCATTCCTATTGGAGAAGGAAATTCTCTAAAAGGTGTTGTAGATATCATAAAAATGAAATCGCTGATACCGAAAGAAAACGGAAGCAGAGAAACTATAACCGGAGACATCCCGTCAGAATATTCAGCTGCCGTAAATGATGAACGTAAACACGGAGTTGAAATTGCAGCCGAAGGCGATGATGAATTGATAGAATTATTTCTTGAAGGAAAGGAATTTGACGAAGAACTTCTAAAACGCGGCATAAAGGAACAGATAATCGACAACAAGCTTTTCCCTGCTATTTGCGGAAGCGCGATGAAGTCGATAGGTATCACAAGTCTCATAAGCCTAATTAAAAATTTCATGCCTTCTCCTGCAGAAAATTCAGAAACAAAAGCACTGGATCTTTCAAAAAATGCCGAAGAAATAAACATCAAAACTAATCCCAAAGAAAAATTCTCAGCTGTTGTATGGAAAACATACATTGACCAGTATGCCGGAAAATACAGCTTTGTCAGAGTAATATCCGGAGAACTGCTTCCCGACAGTGAAGTCCTCAATACAGATTTTAATGAAATAGAAAGAATCGGAAAAATCTACACTATGATCGGAAAGGATATTCATGAAGTACCGAAACTTTCAACCGGAGATATCGGTGTGCTTCAGAAACTTGATAAAACTATTACTGCAAACACTCTGTGCGATCCGTCAAGACCTCTAAAAATACCGATGATTAAACTTCCTAGGCCGGTTTTCTCGTATGCTATTAAAACAAAGGATAAAAAAGACGAAGATAAACTTTCACAGATACTTACTAAATATGACGAACAATATCCGACTATAGAATATTCTTACAATCCCGAAACAAAGGAAAGCGTGATTTCGGGAATGGGACAGCTTCATGTCGATTTAACTCTCGAAGAAGTGAAAGATAAATACAAAATTGATTTTATCATCTCTCCGCCGCGTATAGCGTATAGAGAAACAATTACAAAACAGTCTGAAGCGCAATATAAGCACAAAAAACAAAGCGGCGGTCATGGTCAATACGCTGAAGTATTCTTAAGAATTTCACCGATTGAACGAAGCAAAGGCTTTGAATTCAAGGAATCTATCGTCGGCGGAGCAATTCCGAAACAATATATTCCAGGTGTTGAAAAAGGAATCAAAGAAGCAATGGAAAGCGGAGTAATCGCCAAATATCCCGTAGTAGACATAAAAGCGGAACTATATGACGGATCATTTCACGCAGTAGATTCGAGCGAACTTGCGTTTAAACTCGCGTCAGCAAGCGCTTTAAAAATGGCAATGCAGATTGCAAACCCTGTTCTTCTTGAACCGGTGATGAACGTCAGGATTTATGTTGACAAACAATACATGGGTGATGTCATGAACGACATTACCGCACGTCGCGGAAAAGTTCTCAAAATGGAAGGAAAAGACGAAAACAGGGATTCGGGAATAAATGTTATTTCCGCCCAGATTCCTTCAGCGGAGCTTGTCAGGTACAGCATCGATCTTACGACTCTAACACAGAATAAGGCGATGTTTGAAATGAGTTTTTCGCATTACGAACCAGTAACCGGGAAAATAGCCGAAAAGGTAATTGAAGAACGTAAAAAATATTTGGAAGAATGATGCCTTTTAATATTCTCATAGCAGATTTTAACAAAGAAAATTATTATCCGCTTTCTCTCACGCGTCCCTTGTGGACGCTGAGGAGCGGATGCTTTGAACAGCACGAAAGATTCAGAAAACTTTTTCAGGACGATAAAAGGCTCACTTTTCTTGCCTCTGAAGAAATGTGTTCACTCTACAGCGATATCCGTACAACTTCAACTCTTCCTGCTGGAGAAGATATTCTCATAATCAATTCCCTTATGAATATTATTCCGGATATATCCGATTTAAACAAATCAGAAGTTTTTTACAACAGAAATGTTTTAGCATATGCATTCATTAAAAAAGATGATTTAATCAAAATCTCGGTTTCTAACGGATGCATCGAAAGTTTAACCGGTTTTTCTAAAAACATAACTGATATCATTTTTCCAAAATATATCTGGGAAATACCTCTGATGAACGGAGAAATAATTAAAAATGATTTTAAATTTTTCTCTGAGAAATCAAACTGTAAAATAACAGTTTCCGGTCCTGAAAAATTATTCTATTGCTCAGATTCAGCCGAAATAGAACCATTCGTTTCGGTTTCAACTAAAAAAGGTCCTGTAATAATTGATGAGAACGCAGAAATATCATCATTTTCAAGAATCGAAGGTCCGGCTTATATAGGCAAAAATACATGTATTTTCAGAGCAAATATAAGGGAAGGATCATCATTCGGAATTTCCTGCAGAATCGGTGGAGAAGTTGAAGATTCCGTATTCAATTCATTTTCCAACAAATATCATGACGGTTTTATAGGTCATGCATATATTGGTTCGTGGGTAAACCTAGGAGCCATGACAACTAACAGCGATTTGAAAAATGATTACACAAATGTAAAAGTCAATTTAGATGGGAAACTACATGACAGTGAAAGCCCGAAAGTCGGCGCTGTTGTCGGTGATTTTGTAAAAACAAGCATAGGAACTCTAATCAATACCGGATCGGTAATAGGTTCGTGCTCAATGACTGTTTTTTCCGGCAGAATGACGCCTGATTTCATTCCACCTTTTTCGCTTTTTATCAAAAATAAACTCCGTAGTGCAAAATCATTTGATTCTGTTATTTCAACAATAAAAACACAAATGAGCCGCAGGGGATGTAACTTAAGCCCGGAACATAAGTCTATACTTAGAAATCTCTACGAAAAAACACTGAAGGATAATCTTCGGATATTTGAAGAATGGAACAAAAAACTGAATTAAACTTAATAATACCGATAGCCATCTCTGCCGCGTTTCACGCTCTTGTAATCATTCTTTTTCTATACAATGGAATTGACAGTGAACAAGGCCTTTTTGAAAAGATGCTTGCTGGTCAAAAATCCGGTGAAATGCGCGATGTTATAGTAAATATGAATCAGGATAATATCCTGAAACAGAATTATACTTTTCTATCAGATAAAGATTCGGCTGCAAAGGGCCATGTTACAAAAACAAAAGGCGATACATGGCTAAATAATTCAACTGATTTTAAAATTAGAGGAAAAGCCTATGCAGGACAGAGCCTTTCTGAACAATCAGAGGAAATTCTATCCGGAAATGATATATCAATAGGCATAATTCATAAAACGGCAGCACTTAGAGAAAATAATCAAAATCATACATCCGCTGAATTCGGCAACAGTGAGTGGACAAGAATACCAGATGCAAAGGGAATGAACAAATACAATTCTCTTTTCTTCAGCAATACCGGTCAATTTTCTTACAGCACCAAAAAATTCAAAAATTTTGAGTTTTTCAACAGAATGAAAAATAAAATCGCTTCAAACTGGTATCCTCCTTCTTTCGCGAATGCCGTAATAGGAAGAAACTCCGCAACAGGAAGAATACGACTCGGTCTTATTCCGTCACAGGAAGTTAAACTTTATTTTACACTTAACCGTAACGGAGATGTTCTTGATGTAAAGGTAGTCGAATCAATGGGTAATTATTCTCTCGACGAATCCTGTACTGATTCGATTAGACTGTCAGGAAATTTCGGACAAGTTCCAGCAGATATTGAAGGGGAAATTATCGTTATCCCCTTCATCTTCGGTTACTATGTAAGATAATTATCTGTTCGACAGAATTGTCTCAAGTGTTTCCTTACCGATAATACTGTCTCTTGAATCTTTTAGAGCCGAAAATTTATCTGAAAGATATTTTCCGAGGTCAGTATTTATTGCGTTTTGCGGCACATTAAGATTGGCGTCAAAAAGAACATCAATTATAGCCGATACCGTTACTTTTCTTGAAGACGTTGCCGGAATAAAACATCCTTTTTCAGAAAGCATTATCAATTTAGCCTTTAAAAAAATATCAGTCAGATCATTAACTTCATCAAGACTGTTCCCAGTGTTCTTTGCAAGATATTTCAATGAAGTATCGCCCTCTCCTCCCTCAAATCTTCCGAATATAAGAACTAAAAGTTTTATTCCATTGAATATTTTTACATGAGAATCCCGTTTACGCAGAAGTCTGACATTCTGATAAGATTCAGGATTCATCAAAGTATACGAAACCTGTGCTCCGAATAATAGAATAAGAGTCGATGAATATATTATAAGCAGAAATAATGGAATAGCTGCCAATGCTCCATAAATAGCAAACGTGCTGTTTGCAAAGGCTTTTACGTACACAATAAAAAGATAAATGAAAGCGACCCAGACCGCGCCGGTAAATGATGCTCCAATTGCAGCTGCTTTAAACGGAACATAGACATTAGGAATTACTTTATAAGCAAAAAGGAAAAATATCCAGATGAAAAGAAAAGGACCGAAAAACTTCAGAAGATAAATTATAAAACTTGTACCTTTCGCTCCCTTCCATGTTCTTCCCGAGTCATCAGACCATACAAGTGAGCCCAGATCTCCAACCGCCCATAATCTTCCGTTGATATCCAGAAGAGAATTTATCTTATTCGTTCCTATAGAATTTTTTTTCCAAGTAGATCCTTTATTGTCGGAATAAAGAAGTATTCCTTTTTCTCCTGAAACAAAGACTTCGGAAGAATCTTTTACAAGAATTGAACTGTAGTCATGTTTTTTAAACGATTTATCAGTCCATTTTTTTCCAAGATCATCAGAATACATGATTGTTCCCTGATTTCCAGCGATAAATGATGCAGCAGAAGAAAGCAATATCTTGTTCAAATTTGCCGGTTTTTTCAGTTTGGCTTTATTAACTTGTTCGGTTATCCATGTTTTCCCGGCATCATCTGTAGACAATATATAACCGTTATCACATACTGCAGCTCCGCGTTCACCGTAAAATGAAATTGAATTTACATTATAATGAAAATCAGCATTTGAAACCGTTATAAAGGTTTTCCATGCATCTTCAGTTCTAAAAATGTAACCCGAATCCGCGGCAATAAATCCCTTTTGCGAATCAATCATAACTATTTCATTCAAATTTATTTTACCGAGACTTATGATATGCCAAGATAAGCCTGAATCATTTGTTTCAAGAATAATTCCGTCACGGCCGACAATCCATCCGGAAGTACCCTGAAACTCTATGTCATTATAATATTTCGTATCAAAATCAATACTAAGAACAGGTTCCTCTGACTCTTCCAACACACCTGAAACAGGATTAACTTTATATAATCTTTGATTGTCAAAATCTATTGATTCCAAAGACAAATCAAAAAAAGAAGTTCCCCCCATGTTTGTAGCTATCTTTGATTTATCACCGACTATCCAGATATCCGTTATA
The DNA here is from genome assembly GCA_029554345.1 of Spirochaetota bacterium. Taxonomy (GTDB): domain Bacteria; phylum Spirochaetota; class UBA4802; order UBA4802; family JAFGJZ01; genus JAKJGA01. The sequence continues at coordinate 16,021 of JAKPJF010000085.1, forward strand.
TTTTTTGCATATATTGATTTATAGCTGGGATAAGTAAAAGCGGAAGAAATCTGAGTAGCAAGAGTCGTTCCTGATATAAGCAATATCGGCCCCAAAGTAAGTACAGCCCAATAATATATTATCTGCGTAATCAATGAACGCTGTTTATGCACGTTCCATATAGCGTTTAATGCCTTATCAAGAGTTCGAAGAACGGCTGTCGCAGAAAAAATCATAAAAACAGCACCGACACCCCCGATGCTTGCGGCATTGTCCACAATCTGACTGATTGCATTTAAAAGCGGATCAATATTAAGCTTCTGAAGATTATGATCAGAAAGAAAAACATTAATATCTTTGAACAGCTCATCCTTTTTTCCGCTTCCGATGTATGCAACAAAAGTTAAAGCCACCGTCAATGTCGGAATAAGAGAAACAAGAGTTGTGTATGCTATTGCGGAAGCATGGGTAAAACAGTCATCAGTAAAGAATTTATTTGTAGAAGAAACAAATATACGGACGGAATTTATAAGCTTTTTTTTAATTTTTCCGTTAAAAGAATCTATATCCATCATATTCTGTTCGCCGATAAATAGCGCAATAAACGACTGGATTCGTTCTTTTACAGATTTTTTTTCCGTTTCCTGTTTTGACCTCATAAACACTCCGTATTATTGTAAATAATTATACTGAATAATTAAATCAGAATTAAGCAAAAGATCTGATACATTTATATATTAAATGAATTTATTACTGATTCAACTTTTTTTCTTATCTCCGATGCGTCAAATGAATAAATCGCAGGCAGAGCATTATTCATAAAATCTTCAAGCTGAGTAAAATCATAATTTTTAACAGCCGTCATTGATTTAATTTTCGGATTTTTTGTATCTTGTATTTCTTCAAAATCATAATTAAGTTTTTCTTCAAGCTTTTCGCCTTTTCTAAGACCCGTATATTTTATTTCAATTTCTTTATCCGTTAATAATGAAATCATTTTTCTTGCAATATCATTAATATAATACTGCTGACCCATTTCAAGCATGAATATTTCTCCGCCTGAAGAGTAAGCCGAAGCGTTTATAACCAAAAGCGCCGCCTCAGGAATTGACATAAAGTAACGTTTCATTTGCTTATCCGTTACTGTAACAGGTCCGCCGTTTTGTATCTGTTCTTTAAACAAGCGTATTACCGAACCGCGGCTTCCGAGAACATTACCAAAGCGTACAGCTGAAACATTCAAATTGAATTTTTTGTTATAATAAAGAGCAAGCATTTCGCACATACGCTTGGTCGAACCCATAAAACTCAAAGGATATACAGCCTTGTCAGTTGATACGAGAATAAACTTTGCGCTAATGTCACGACAGGCATCCAATACATTGCGTGTGCCGCCTATGTTATTGGCACATGCCTCAGCCTCATTAATTTCCATAATCGGAACATGTTTATGAGCAGCCGCATGAAAAACTATATCGGGCTTATAAAGATTAAAAAGACTTTTAAGATAATCATAATTCCGCACATCACAAATACGGTAAATTATTTCTGCGGAAGAATCTGCACTTGTGTTCTTTAAAATATTTTCAAGTTCATAAATCGAATTTTCTCCTCTTCCGATGCAGATAATTTTTTTTACAGAAAACCGGAGCAGATTCTTGCAAATCTCAGAACCGATGGATCCGCCTGCTCCCGTAACGAGAACCGTTTTGCCGCTGATTTCCGAATTCATGGATTCGATATCCAACTGAACCTCTTCTCTTCCTGTAATATCCGCAAAACTTACCTCGCTTAAGTCCGACAATAATCCCGAATCAAAATATTTTGCCGATGAGGGAAGAACGGATATTTTAATCGCTGATTTTTTTAATATACTAGAAATAATCCGTTCAATTTTTTCAGCTGAAGCAGAGGGAATTGTTATAATAACTTCATCAATTGACTGTTCTTCAATAATTTTTTCAGCATCATCAGTTGAAGCCAGAACAGGCTTTCCTGAAATCAGAGTCCCTATTTTTCTAATATCGTCATCAAGAAAACCTGCAATACGATCATCTTTGGAGCGCTTCGAGAATTCAGAAAGAATAAGAGTTCCGGCTTCACCGGCACCTATAAGCAGAATACGATTAGGTTCTTTCATTTTGATTTCTCCGATAATATGCTTATTAAATTATCTGCAACATATTCAGATTCTTCTTCTGTCATTGAAGGATAGAGAGGAAGAGTAATTTCTCTTTCAAAAATGTATTCGGAGTTAGGATAATTGTGAAAATCATTTTTTCTGCCGATTGATCCATAGAAGTCTTTATAATAAGAGAATCTGTAAAGAGGAATGAAATGCATAGATGCAGATATGCCGCGTTTTTTAAGTTCTTCAATTACATAATCACGGCTTACAGAAATAGACTCAAGTTTCAATTTAACAGGATAAATATAATTGGAGGATTCTCTACCTTCCTTTGAAGGATATAAATCAAACAAATCCGTTGAAGAAAAAAAAGCATCATACCTGCGGCAGATATCTTTGCGAAGACGTGTCATATAATCAGATTTTTTTAACTGTTCAATTCCGATAGCACTAGAAATATCTGTCGGATTATATTTATACCCCAGTTCGGTAACATCATACATCCACGATCCGTCATGCGAATATCGTTTCCATGCATCCCGGTCAATTCCGTGAAGACGCATTTTTCTTGCTTTTTCAGCCATTGCATCATCAGAAAGCGTAAGCATTCCGCCTTCGCCGGTTGTTATTGTTTTATTGGCATAAAAACTGAAAACCGAAGGCGATTCAAATGAACCTATCGGTTTATTATTATAAAATGAAGGAAAAGCATGAGCAGAATCTTCAATAAGAAACAGACCGTTCTCTCTGCATATTTGAAAAAGCGGATCCAGATCAGCAGGAAGTCCGGAATAATGAACAGGTATTATCCCTTTTGTTTTACCCGTAATAAGATGTTTAACCGACTCAACTGAAATGTTATGCGTATCACGTTCTACATCCGCAAAAACAGGAACAGCTCCGAAATATCTTACAGTTTCCGCTGTTGCAACAAAAGTAACTGCCGGAACAATTATTTCATCTCCCGGCTTTATATCATGCAATGCTAACGCTATGTGAAGTGCGGACGTTGCTGAATTAAAAGCTATGGCATGACGGGCTGAAACTTTTTCGGCGAACATTGCCTCAAATTCGAAAGTTTTCCCTCCCATTGTAAGCCAACCGCTTCTTAACACATTAGAGACTGCCTCAATTTCATTATCATTAATAAATGGTTTGTGAAATGGAATCTTCATTTGTTTGTTCATGCGCATTATCTGAAACCTGTATTAGAATATGACAATCAAAAATTATTCAGTTGATTAGAACATCATGGATTTATTGCGCTTCAAAAAAACAATTTTAACCAATTCGACAATATATTGACAAATAAATCGCTTATATTATCAATAATAGCGTATCAATACCGGAGGCTGCATGCTTGGAAATACCGATTTTTCATTTAAATGCTATTTTAAAAAATTGTGGCTCCGTATTGCTATTTTCACTTTTGCAGGAATGGGCTGGGACGTACTTATGACAACGTCACAGCAGATAATAGCCGGCACTCTTACACTTGACGCACTCAATACCGCATCTACATGGATGTATATTCCCTATTCACTAATGCCTTTCTATTTTTATCCTGCTGATATCCTAATGAATAAGCTTAAGATGAAGTACTGGATGCGAGTCATTCCCATGCTTTCGGTATTTTACATTGCTGAACTTACATTCGGAAGCATAATGCTTTATTTTGGAATTGAACCATGGAATTACAACTGGTACATACAGCCCGAATGGAATTACAAAGGCATAATATCTTTTTATCCGGTCATAGTTATTCTTTGGGGTATTTTTGTAGTTCTTTCAGATTTTCTTGACGGATATCTCAGATCAGATAAATAACATCATCTTCCGCGGACAAGCAATGCGGCAAGATCAACAGCTTCAACCATGCTTTGGAAGCCTGCTGTATTTTTTCCAGCTATATCATAAGCAGTTCCATGGTCAACCGATGTCCTGACCAGCGAAAGGCCAAGCGTAACATTTACGCCTTTATCAAAAGCAAGTATCTTAAAAGGTATCAAACCCTGATCATGATAATGAGCAATTGCTGCATCATATTGTTCCCATTTGCTCTTCATAAAAAGAGTGTCGGCAGAATAAGGACCTGAAACATCTATTTCACTTTTGAGCTTTTCGACAACTCGCGCCGAAACTTCCGTATCAAATGTTCCAATTGCTCCGTTATCGCCGCAATGAGGATCAAGCCCCGCAAGCGCAATCTTCGGCTTTCTTCCGCGAATTTTTCTTAAAGCTTCGTCTGCAGTCCTGATTGTACTTTCGATTTTCTCAGCCGTAACAAGTTTAGGGATATCCGCAATTTTGTAATGAGTTGTTACAAGTACTACTGCGAGTTTTTCTGAATACATCATCATTACAGGATCCGGTTCATTTATCTTTTCCGCAAAATATTCAGTATGCCCCATAAACTTTAAACCCGATTTTTCAATAAGCCCCTTGTGTATAGGAGCCGTTACAACTGCATCAATCAAACCCCGCTTCCAGAGTTCAATGGAAGCATCAATATACGAAATAGATTCACTTGCCGTATCAAGATTTCCCTTCCCTAATTCCGGAATAGGAAAACCTGATTCAATATTATAAAATGAAACAGGGGCCTCTGTAGGATTATCATCATTAAAAAAAGGAATGCTCAATTCAGACATAAAAGACGGATAATGCCTGTCGAGAACAGATTTGCGGCCGATCAAAATAACAGAAATTCCGCTCTCGATGTGAGGAAGCGCCTTTAAAGTTACTTCCCCGCCCACTCCGGCTGGACAACCGAGAGTAATACCTATTCTAACGTTTTGGAGATGATTTTCTGTTTTCAAGAAATTCTTCCGGAATTATTCTGTTTTTGTTATATTCTGCGTCTATAAGATCTTTTGATGATACTTTCAAATCATTTGAAATTGTACAACGTCCTTCCAGAATAACACCGTTTTGTATAATGAGCTCGGGGGTTTTAATGTCTCCGAGTATTTTGGCAGTCGGCATAAGCATCACACGTCCGCTTGCCGAGATATTTCCGACAACGAGACCTTCAACAATAACACTGACAGCTTCGATATTTGTTTTCATTTTGCCGTTCGGTCCAATATAAAGCTGTTCTGCCTGAAGGGATTTTCCTTCAAATCTGCCGTCGATTCTCAACGAACCGTTTATATTGAATTTTCCGGTAAAATATGAATTTTCACCGATCAAGTTGTTTACAACGTCACTTCCGGTTTTAGCCAATGCCATAATAACCTCTTTGAAAATAGGATAACTGCAGAAATAACTCTAAAGCAAATAGTGTCAATTACAAATTATCAATGAGAAAAATCTGACAAAATTCAACTCAAATCACTTATTTCACTTAACTATTTTGTAATTTTTCCGATAAAATACTATACGACATAATGCAATGAAAAAGTTATTTATTATATTATCAGCATGTTTCATAAATATTCAAGCCGAGGAAGTCTTAAAGCTTGAAAGTCTGGACAGGCATTCTCCGCAGATTAAAGGCATTCGCCAGGATGCCATGAAGACCATTAGAACCATCAAAAGCCTCCGTTCGCCGGATGAATTACCTGAATTAAAATTTTTTGAATATACGATAAAACAGAAAGATGATTTTTTTAGTATTATTGCGTCTACCGGAACGGATCTTGATACTGTAGTTTCCGTAAATAAGCTTAACGGACCCAAGGAAAATTCAGGCAAGACAATTTTTATACCTAATATGCGCGGCGTCATTCATCATGTTAAAAACGGAGAAAGTATTGATTCGATTTCATCATTTCACGGTGTACCGAAACAATACATTCTTAAAGTAAATAAGATCACAACTTTATCGAAAACAGATTTGTTTATTCCAATGGGGAAAATATCATCATCAGACCGGCAGAAATTTCTAAACGCAGGTTTCACTCCGCCAATTGCTTCAAAACAAACAAGGCTGACATCCAGTTTCGGAACAAGAAAAGATCCTTTTACCGGTGAACATGAGTTTCATGAAGGAATAGATTTAGCATGTCCACTTGGAACTCCTGTCAGAACAGCCAGAGACGGGATTATAGTCGTTGCCGGAAATGAAGGCGGTTACGGCAACCTTGTGGTAGTCAGACATTCAAATGGTTACGAAACATATTACGGGCATCTTTCTAAGTTTCTTGTTAAAGAAGGCCAGAGAGTCAAAAAAGGCGACATTGTAGCTTTGTCAGGAAATACCGGAAGAACAACCGGTCCTCATCTTCATTATGAAATAAGAAAAAACGGGAAAGCGCTTAATCCGAAATATTTCGCTAAGTAATTATTCTACAATAGACAGGATTTCATCAAGAGTCTTCGCTTCGTCAGGATATTCACATGTTAAAAAATTAATCATTACAGGCACATCATATTTTCTGAATTTTTCGGTAACATCATTTTTTATCAGATTTGCCGCTACAGCTACACTCTTTTTCTGCTTGCCTGGAAAAACCGCAATAATTGAATTTCTGGAATACCTTACAGCAAAATCCGTTTCCGACAGGCGTTTTGAAATAGCTTCAGAAAGAGAAAGCAATATAGCATCTGCCTGTTTTTCTCCATAAACCGTAACAAGACGTTTCATATTCTTGATGCAAAAACCTGAAAATGTCAGCGGAATATTCATTTCATCAGCATGTCTAATTTCATCTGACAGTTTCTTCAAATATGACGAAAGCAGATCGTAATATTTTGATGTAAATATCTCGATGCTTCTGCTGTTTTGGAAAAAAGAAAAAACTACTTTTGAAAGTCTGTTTATCTGAACAAGATTTGACGGCAGATGTTCAATATCCGCCCTGAGTATGAGAGCAAAACCGGTAAGCCTTCCTCGGATTACATAAGGCATTGAAACGAATATATTCATTCTTGCCAGCATTTCTTCATCAAAAATACGGTGAAGTATTTCATTGTTGATCGGGTTTTCAATTACAGCATAACCGTTTATTGAGAACAAATATGCAGTAAAAGCATTATCAAGAGAAATGGAAAATGATTTCTTCTGGAAATTCAGAGAATCCTTTTCTTCGCTGTATTTGAGCTTAAAAACATCATCCTTATCATCTCTTTCAAAAAATGCAAATGATGAGACTCCGTTATTTGCCATTTCTCCTCTGATATAATTTTCAATATCAGAATCAGCAGCGCTCTTTCTAATTCTTTCTTCGTATGTATCTATATCTATAAGTTTTCTTGAATTCTCGAGTAGTGTCAAATTCTGAATCTTCAGCCTGTCGCTTTCAAGACAACTTCCTGCAGAAAGAGACATGAATTCTGATAGCTCGCGAATGAATCTTTTTTCAGCATCAGAAAACATTTCTCCGTTAATTTTTGAGCATACGGAAATAAGAATTACAGGTTTATTATTATCCGTGATTGAAATTAAAATTTTAGATCCAATTGATTTAAATTTCAAGTATTCTTCTGATGAAGAATTGGCATATTCAGATATATCAAAGATGATTCCTTTTTCAAAGACATCACTAAAAATGAAATCTGAAGAATTAAAGGTAATTCTTTTACTTTTAATTTTTACGCCCTTGGAATCAGAAAGAATCCACTTATCCGATTCGTCTGACTCAGGCGATATAACAGAAACGCCTTCGACTGAAAGATAACTCATTATCGAGAATATTGCCGTTTCTTTTAAGTGATTAACAGAAGATGATTTCATTATTTCTTTTGCTATTTCAATCAAAAGAAGATTGTCATTATGCGATAATTTCATATCATCAGCAGAAACATCAGCACTTTCTGCTGTATTTATTTCATCTTCAGAAAAATCTGATTGATTATCATCCAAACTGACATCTTTAGAGTCTTTGTTTGCAGTAATTTCAAAAGCATCGTTTGAATTAGTTATATTATCTTCAGTAAAAAAGGGTTCTGGAATTTCATCAATAATCATATTTGAAATATCGGTTTCTGATAAATCGGTTTCAACATCGTCAAACTTAAAGTCTCCACCGAACTCATCTTCAATTTCAACAGATTCAGCAGGAAGGTTTTTATTTTCAATTAAAACAGAATCGTCATCATAAATTATTTCGGGTTCAATTTCCGGATATTTTTCAGATGAAAATTTACCACGCAAAATTCTTTCGGCTTTTTCACGCAATCCCATAATTACACTCCAAGATCATTAAGAACCTTGATGTAAAGATCAAAGTATTCACTGCCGGCGAATTTTTTAACCGTATCTTCTGGAAGTTTTTCAAAAAGACCGTCGAGATATGCCAAAAGTTTTTTCATATCTGCACTTTTCTTTTCTCCCATACCCGATAAAATTCCGTTTAACGAATTCTCATCATCCAAGAATACAATTCTATCTGTAATATCAGCAATTTCTTCTTCGGAATTTTTTTTATCGGAAAGATCCATTGCAACGAGTTCGGTTTTTATATCCTCTATGTTTTCTTCGATAATAACTGATTTAGTAGATGAAATGTCATTTTCTATTTCTTCAAATTCTGCATTTGAAAGCTGATTCAGATCAGAAAATATTTCCGAACGTAGTTTTTTCTTTCCTTCACTTAAACGGTTTTCCGAAGTTAATTCATCAAGAGGAGTCAAATCCATCTGCTCAAGCTCTTCAATCAAATCCTCTTCAGATAATAGAAAAATATCCTCTCTTGCGATCTTTTCTGCTTCCGCAAGATCAATCGGTTCAATTAAAAGCTGGGACGGCATTTCTTTGATTTGATCTGATATTTTATCAGCGAATTTTCGGGCTTCATTTACCGCTGAAACTTCTGTTTCTATTTCTTTCGAAGATTCGAGCTTCATATCCTCGATTATTTCAGATTCGGAAATTTTCTTTTTTTTGCTTCCTGTATAAAAACCGCTGGAAGGAACCCCGAACAAAAGATCTAGATCGATAAAATGTTCACTTCCTGTTTCGATTTTATGATACTTGTCATCATCAAGAACAGCCGTTTTTTGCTTATTACTTTTTGCCGGATCTTCGGGATAAAATCTTTTTATATACTCTTCTTCAGACATATCTGAAATATTAATTACATTATATCCGATATCATCGATACTTGAAGCAGCTGATTTTGAATCCTTTGCAACAGAAGGCTTAATATCAACATCTTCTTTTCTGCTGCTATCATGAGTTTCGTTTCTGTTCTTTATCAGATCAATGAGATTGGACGGGTTGGCATCTTTTATTCCGCCAACAACCTTTATGATGAAATCCCTGCTGATATTTATTATTTCATTGCGTATAAAATCAGTATCAATATCCAATATCTCGGGGATATCTATAACTTCATCTTTTCCCGAATCCATAAAAGATTTATCTTCTATTTCAGAAACATATTTGTCTATGTCGCGAAATGTTTTTTTATGAGCATTATCCGGAAGAGGCGCTAAGGGCAAGACCTGACCCACTCTGCTTGTTGAAGAAGCGAATTCGCTGATTTCGTTAAAGTATTCTTCAATATTTGTTTTTTTGCCGCTCATAAATATTCGCTTAATAAAAATATGTCTGCTAAACAGACCCTCTCACATTCATTTTCGGCAAATATAAATCAAATATTAAATTTGTCAGCCTGCTTAAAAAAACAAACTGACATTTATAATAAAAAAGAAATTCTGCGGTTAAAACCGCGGAATTAATTATCTGCTTGTTAGAACTATTCCGCCAATCATGGCAAAAAGAGCAAAAGACTCGATGATTCCGGGAGAAATGAATGATTTTCCCGCCATAGAAGCCTTTTTTGAAACACCGAGAATCGCGGAACTGCAGGCTTTTCCCTGATAAATCGCGCTAGCCATAAGCCCCAAACCGCATAATAGACCTATGCCGAATAATGATAATCCGGATATTTTAGACGGATCAACCTGGCTGAATAGAATCATTAATACAAATCCGTAAATTGTCTGGGAAGCCGGCATCGCCGAAAGACCGATCAAAAGACCATGTCCCTCGTCAGTTTTTGACATAACCCCGTGACAAGTCATACCCGCGATTCCGCATCCGATAGAACTCCCCACAGCCCCTAGACCGAGAGGTAATATTGCTCCGAAAAGACTCAAATCCATTTTTTCACCTCGTTTTTTATTGCTCAAGCAGAGATTTTAACGGTTTATACGGCTTTCCGCCTCCGTCAAAACTCCACCTGTAATATTCCAGATAATTAAGCCTCAATCCGTGAATTACGGCACTCATTATCGAAAGACCTAAATTTAATAGATGCCCTAGTATTGAAACAATAACAGCCAGCGCGACATAAAAACTACCCAAATCGGCCATTGAAGAAGCAATGCCGTTAAAAGTCTGGGCAATAAGAGCACCGGAAAGACCAAGAGCGAATATTCGAAGATAGCTTAAAATATCCGAGAAAAACTGAACTCCGTTATAAAGTCCAAGAAGTCCGCCTGCAAAAATCTTTAAAGGATTTAATGATCCTGAACTCGTCAGAAAAACTACTCCGCCGCAGCAATATAGAATATATTTCTGAATATCCTGACCGGATTCTATGCCTGCGAATGAATTTCCGTAAAAGAAAAAATATGTCCATATTGCGACAATCCAAGCGATATTGGATAACGGAACAATAAATGATTTCTCGCTGAAAATAAGCCTTAATGTTTTTAGAAAAAGTGAGAGCGAAATGTGAATCATTCCTATGATAATGGAAACTCTCATTGTATTATCAAGTGTCTCTTTATCAACACTTCCTGAATTAAAAAGCTTAAACTGAAGAAGTTTGCCGAATACCGGATTTGATTCAGTAACGCTGAAAAAGCTTCCTGTCATTACACCGTATGCAATCGTCGCTGTACTTAGAATAAACGCCATAGCAAGCATACGTTTAGCTTTAACACCGGGCTTCTTAACCTTGATAGCTGCATAAAGCGTTACAAGAAAAAGAACTATTCCGTATCCGCCGTCACCCATAATCATTGCAAAAAATATAATGAATGAAAGAAAAACAAATGAAGAAGGATCCCAGTCTTTATATGACGGAGTGTCATAAAATTCGACCAGCTCCTGACCAACTCCCGAAAACTTTTTGTTTTTGATAAATGTCGGCGGAACTTCATCCGGCTCAGGCTCGACAGAGCTTATAGAAACGGGATCTGATGCGACTGATTTTTCTAAAACAGAAAGCTCTTTCTCGGGAACCCACCCCTGATAAACAAAAACATCCCCCAAAGCCTCGACTGAAGAATAATATGCTTTTTCAAAATTATATCTGTCAAGTGCTGCGATATAAGCCTTGTAAATATCATTTTTAACTGAAGAAAATGATTTTATTTTTGAAAGAAGTTCAAAGGAATGTTTTTTGAGATATTCTATTTCTGATTCAATTTGAATTAAATCTTTTTCTATTTTTTGTTCAAGACAATTATCCAGATGGAGCTTCGACTTAGAAAAAGTCACAAAATAATGCCTCATAGCTTCATGCTTTATTTCAAAAACTTCGGCAGCACCGGAGAAATCAACCGTGTCTGCGAATTTTGCCGGCACTTCCCAGAACTGGATAAAAACACCGCTTTTATTCTCGATATCTCTTATGTCATCTATCGAAAATTTTCCCCATACAGAAAGATCTTCCTTTTCATTAATGAGAACTTGAAGCTTTTCAGTCGAAGAAATAAAATCTTCATCAAGAGTCTTCAGTATAGAAATACCTTCTTCTATTGTTGAAAAAGAAACTCCGGAAGGAATAATTTCTTTTTTTTCTTCTTCAATTCTGCATACCAGCTTATACAAAGAAAGGATCGATTCAGCTTCTGCGATATCGCTTTTATCAGTCTGTTTTTTCAGAATTGATCCTTTATAAGGTTCTATATGCAAAACGCCGGTTTTCTGAATCTTTTTTATAATTTCTTCTTTGGACTTTTCAGCACCAATAAGAAGAATTTTTTTCATCCGGTTGATCATTTATACCGCCTCCGGAAGATCTTTCTTCTCAAGCTTGTCTTTCGCAATTTTGGCATTACATATCGCTGCGATTTCCTGATCTCCGAGAAATATCTTAATCTTTCTGATATTCTCCTTGCATTCTGGAATCATGCGCTTTTCAAAAAGATTAACCTTAATATTGGTCTGACGGAGCTCTTCTTCAAGCAGGGAAAGTTTTTCTTTGATAATCTTATATTTTTCGCGCAATGTGATCAGATCCTTAAATTCAACAACAGCTCGATCAAGCCAAACCGGCGTAAAAAGATATGAATAATCAAGAATAGAAAAAGAAATGCTTTCAAACAGAGGAACCTCAACACCGGCAATGTTTTCCGATGTTTTTACTACTTCTTTTACTTTCACAATCGATGAAACAGAAAAAGGCAACGGTTGTGACAGCAATGCGCTCCATGAGCTCATGCTGTCGCAGACTTTCTGCATCTCTTTCATAATGTCTTCAGCGCCCGTACGAACACCGTCAACTTCAACCTGAAGCTGCTGTTTTTTTAACTGCAAGGTCGGCAGATATTTAGTAAGCTGACCAAGAAGATTCTTCTGTTTTTTTTGTTCAGTCTTGTTAAGCTTTATTTCAGCCATACACTACTTCCACTTGCCGTACTTTTCTATCCACTCGGCCTTGAGACCAACTTCATTTTTCGCAAAACATTCAGAAAGAATCTTCCAACCCAAATCAAGCTGTTCTTCTATATCAAGATTCACCGAAAGATCCATAAGATCGCGCTCGAACATTACCGCATATTTAATGAGCTTTCTATCCCATTCACTGAGACGGAATCCCATCGATTCACGGTCTTTTGCTTTCTTTGCGTCAGCATAGAGTCTGATCATCGCATTTGCAAGGTCTCCGTGATCTTTTCGAGTAACTTTTCCCATTACCTGCTGTTTCAAACGCGAAAGAGAACCGAACGGATCAATTGCCCCGTTATGAAGATAAAACTGACCCTCGGTGATGTATCCGGTATTATCGGGAACAGGATGTGTAACGTCATCTCCCGGCATTGTAGTAACCGCGATTACGGTAATCGAACCGGAACCGTCAATATCAACAGCCTTCTCATATCTCGATGCGAGATCCGAATACAATGATCCGGGATAACCGCGGTTTGAAGGAACCATTTCCATCGAAATCGAAATTTCCTTCTGGGCATCCGCGAAGGAAGTCATATCAGTTAAAAGAACCAGAACGTTTTTGTCTTTTACAGCAAACTGTTCAGCTACGGCAAGAGCCATGTCCGGAACAAGAATACACTCAACAACCGGATCCGACGCGGTATGAATAAACATGGTCGTCTTTTCCATCGCACCGGTCTTTGTAAAATATCTATAGAAGAATTCATAATCGTCAAATTTAAGCCCCATACCTCCGAGAACGATAACGTCGGCGTCGGTCTGACTCGCGATACGCGCGAGAAGTTCATTATAAGGTTCGCCCGGAATTGAAAAAATAGGAATCTTCTGGCTTCTAACCAATGTATTGAACATGTCAATCATCGGAATATTCGTCTTAATCATTCGTTTCGGAACAATACGCTTCGATGGATTGAAAGAAGGTCCTCCGATTTCTACTTTCTCTTCCGCAACCTGAGCTCCGCCGTCAACAGGTTCACCGGCACCGTTAAACACTCGTCCGAGAAGAGAATCTCCGAAGGCTACCTGCATAGGCTTTGAAAGAAAACGCGTCTGATCACCGGTCGACACACCTCGTGTTCCGCGGTAAATCTGGAGATTAACCTTATCTCCGCTGAAACTGATTACTTCCGCAAGAGTACTTCTTCCGTCTCTGAGCTTAATCTCCGCAAGCTCGCCGAGCTTAACGCCTTCCGCGCGTACCTGAGCGATGCTTCCTTTAACTTTTTCTATGCTGTTATATGTCTTAATCATATTAAGCTCCTCTCACAGTAGCAAGAATGGACTCACGTTTGCGTTTATAATCGTCAGTTTCTTTTGCAATATAGTTCAGCTGAATCAGATCATCCGAAAGCGAAAGAAAAAACTTTCTGGCATCTTCTTTAGACTGAAAGCTGAATTTTTTTCTGAGAACTTCTCCGACAACTTCAAGCTGTTCATTCTGGCGTTTTCTATCAGAAGACGTGTCAATGCTGTCAAAGGCATTCTGCTGTAGAAAAACCGAATCGTAAAACTCGCCTTTAAGAAAAACTACCATATCATCGATGCTGACGCCTTCTTCGCCGACAACGCTCATCTTCTTTCCGATTTCGTCGCCTTCAAGAATCATCGACTGCGCAAGACGTACCACATCTATACGAGCCTTAGTTTCGGAATCGGCTTCATCATAAAAGCGGTCAAGATACTTCGACCATGAAATCAAAGGATCAATCGCCGGGAATCTTCTCGCATCTGAACGTTCACGCGACAGACCAAGGAAACATCCGACAACCGCAAGAGTTGACTGGGTTACCGGTTCTTCGAAATTTCCGCCCGCAGGAGAAACGGCACCGCCTATTGTAAGTGAACCGGTATCACCGGCAGGATTTTTCAATACGCCCGCTCTTTCATAAAATTCCGCGATCCGGCTCGCGAGATACGCAGGGAAAGCTTCTTCGCCCGGAATTTCCTCAAGACGTCCGCTCATCTCACGAAGAGCCTGAGCCCAGCGGCTTGTAGAATCCGCAAGAAGAAGAGTATCGACTCCCATCTGTCTATAATATTCCGCAATCGTTGTTCCAACGTAAATAGAACTTTCGCGCGCCGCAACCGGCATCGACGAAGTATTACAAATGATACAGGTTCTATCCATGAGCTTTTTGCCTGTCTGCGGGTCATCAAGATGAGGGAATTCTTTTAGAATTTCAACGACCTCACCTGCACGCTCACCGCACGCAACGACTATAACTACCTGAGTTTCTGCATATTTGGATATCTGGTGCTGAAGTACCGTTTTGCCGGCACCGAAAGGTCCAGGAGTACAGAATGTTCCGCCCTTCGCAACCGGAAAAGGTCCGTCAACAATTCGGCATTTCGTAAAAAGCTGTTTATCAGGGAAAAGTCTTGTTCCGACTTTAATTGGAAATTTCGCCGGCCATTTCTGAACCATCGTCACTTCTGTTATCTTCCCGGATTCATCCTGAAGCTTAGCTATAACTTCATTTATGGTATAGCTTCCGGCAGGTTTAATTTCTATTACTTTTGCATTGCCGTTAAAACCGAACGGCACCATTATTTTGTGATCTATAACCGCTTCAGGAACACGCCCGAGATATGACGCGGCGGATACAGTGTCGCCGGTTTTTGCTATCGGGGTAAAATCCCATTTTTTTGACTGATCAAGAGGTGCGAGATAAACACCGCGGGGGAGGAAATATCCGTTTTCTTCTGCTATCTTTTCAAGTGGATTCTGAAGTCCGTCATATACATTCTGCAAAAGACCGGGCCCGAGTTCTACCGAAAGAAGTTCAGAAGTAAATTCAACTGCGTCACCGCATTTTACTCCTCTTGTAGGCTCGAATATCTGAACCTTGGCTTTTCTGCCGTCGATTTCGATTACTTCACCTTTGAGATTTTTACCTCCCGTAGAAAGGTAGACAACCTCATTTTGTCTTATAATTCCTTCGAACTCAACCGTCATCAGGTTTCCCTGTGCTCCGGCAATAATTCCCTTTGCTTTTTCTGAACTCATTACAGAATCTCCTGTTTATCCTTTGATAATATCATCAAGGAATTTCCTTCCCTTTTCTTCGTTAAGGTAGTTCCATCTGTCTTTTACAAAAAGCCCGATCAGATAATTATAAATAATATGTTCTCCGAAAGGCGACTCCTGACCTACGTTTCCGACCAGATCAAAATGAACTCTGTCAAAACGCTTTTCAAGCTCAGCAGGTTCCAGATTGAACATGTCGATTAATTCCGTTATCTCGTATATCTCGGATTTTAATCCGAGATCGGGAGAAGTCCTGTTTTCAATAATCGTTTTAACAATATCTGGATCTCCTTTCAGGTTTCCCTCAAGAGGTATTGAAAGCTTTATAAGACGGTATGCAGCAATAGCAGTTCTGAAAATGCCGGCTATTCTTCCGTAATATCTAAAAAACGGCATTTCATCTGCGTGCAAATAGGCAAAATATCTTACATATAATTCTTCTATATTTGCATAACGGTCGGAATCTTCCTTGAAATCTTCAAAGAAATCCGTCATAAACTGCGGAAAATGATCCGGCTGAAAAATCACCGGATTATCGAGAAAACGCTCGAATTCAGGTCTTGTCATTATTGAAGGAGTAAAAAAATCGCCAGCCGGATTTCCGGAAATCCTTTCAGAAAGCAACAGTTCCGCGTTCATAATTTCATTATGAAGAAGAATCTTCGCTATACCTTCGGAATAAGGCTCAAAAATATTTGAATTGGCTTCAAGAAATTCCGCCATCGTTTCCGGCTGCGGAGAATCCCAAGAAATTTCGGGAAGCCATCCTACTACAAAATTATTATAGCTCATTTTAATTACCGAAAAGATATTTTCTCATCTCAGAACGAAGCTGATCAGAGAGAAGAGACGCTACCGATTCATCAGAGAATTCGAGTGAAAGTTTTTTATCCTTAAGGTAAAGAGAAAATCCGCCCGAAATTTTCGAATCGGACAATGAAAGTTTTTTTTCGGCTGATTTAGCTATTTCGCTTTTCACAAAATCAGAAAGAGATTTTTTTAGATCATCAGATAAAACTATCTCCGCTTCATCCTTGTTGCCGGAAGAAACATACGCCTTTATCAATTCGGATACAAGAGGTTTTATTACATCAGCGGAAGACAGAGCGGATTTTACGGAAAGATCTGCCGCGTTTTTTAAAAGTTCATTTTCAATCGCCGATTTCAGAACATCAAGCGCCTTTTTTGAAGCAATTCTTAAAGCGGATTCCAATGTCGCTTCTTCATGCTTTGCCTTTACCTTTGCGTCATCCAAAAGTTTCGCTGCTTCGGCACGCGCATCTGCAATAATTTTATCGGCATCGGCTTTAGCGGAAGCGATAATGGCGGCTTTTTCGCTTTCTGCCGGATTTATCACACTTGATTTGAGATAATCGGATATATTTTTTATTTTGTCCTCGAAAGAACCTGAAAGAGAGACAGAACTCATACTTTTCTCCTTTTATTTATCTGAGACATAATAAAGCAAAAACTTCAAAAAGGCAAAAAACAGTCTAGTTGTTCTGTAAAGAGAACATGCCGAACGATTTAAGTCAATTAAAATTATTGAAAAAATAATTTTACATTCCCGAAATCATTAATTCAAGAAAATCACGGAAATATTCCGATACTTTATATGCATACAGACAAGAGGTACACACTTATGAAAGTTTCTGTCAGATTATTTGAGATAGAGGATCGCTTTATTGCCTCTTGTCCTGAACTTGAAATCAACTGCTACGGCTCGGACAAAGCCGAAGCGGCGCGAAGAATTAATGATGTTTTGAACTTTTACTTAAAATCTGCAGAAGAACTCGGTCTTGATGTTGAAAAATTTGACAACATATCAATCGACGGACTGGACTTTCCTTTTATAAACAGAGAATATCACAGCGCTCCAGCTACAATTAATTAATTATAACTTAAAACGACAGATGGGATTACCGCAGCGGCTGTTTCCGCTCTAAAAACCCTGCTGCCGCATGAAAACGAAAGAGCGCCCGAGTTTTCAGCAAGGGCGATCTCGGAAGCGGAAAACCCGCCTTCAGGCCCGATAAACAACGATAAGCATTCTGCATTTGAAAAATCAATATCTGAAATTTTTCTTTCGGAAAACGGATGAGCGATAAGTATTAATCCCTGCGCAGTTTTCAATGAAGCAACAAAAGAACTGATTTCATCAACTAGAGGAATTCGGGGAGCATATGACTGCTTTGCCGATTCAAGAGCGATCTTTCTCCATCTTTCAAGCTTGCTGTCTTTTTTTGATGAAACATCAACAATGCTTCTTTCGCTGTTTACCGGTATTATCCTGGTTGCGCCGGCCTCAACTGCATGCTGGATTGATTCTTCGAACGCATTTGTTTTTATCAGTGATATGTATACGCGCAAATCTATTTCGCTTTTTGGCGGAGTAGATGAAAGACAAATTGCGGTCAATTCTTCTTTATTTATTTCAACAATTTCAGCTCTGTGAAGAAAGCCGGCAGAATCACGAACATCGATATCACCGCCTGTTCGTACGCGGCGTACTTTAGTCAGATGATGAAAATCTTCTTTTGCCAGAGAAAACATGTCTCCGGCTGAAATCGTGCTGTCTACAAAATACTGAGGCATTTGATTTCCTCTTTACGATATTCGATGTCATTTATAATCAAACAATCGTTCTTCAGTTTAATGATAAAAATCAATATTTATACGGGCAATAATTTATTTCTTTTGATACAAAAAAAGACCGGATTAACCGGTCTTAAATATATTAAACATCTTTTTTAAAACTTTTCTTTTTGCCGAAAGAAGGTTTTGATTTTCCGAAACTTCTTCCTCCGCCGCTGCTGCCGGTTGAAGAATCTTTTCTCGGACGGTCATCCCTATCGAATTTAGGCCGTTCTTCTCTGCCGTATTTAGGGCGGTCGTCTTTTGCCGGTCTTGAACGGTCATCCCTTCCGAATTTACGTGAAGATGAATCGAATTTCTTCTTTCCGCCGTCAAAGTCCCTTCTGCCTCTATACTCGCCGGAACCATGAGATCTGCCTCTTCCTTCGTAAGAAGATGATTCATCAATAGCGGCATACTTTGTCTTATCGAGCTCGTTTCCGCAGAAAGTCTGAAGAAGCGCTGCCACAACTGTTTCAGCGGAATCTGACTCAAGAAGCGTTGACGCCATTTTATTGAATTTGGAATAAGAATTTGCTTCAATCGTCTTTTTGATTTTATCAGTAATTCTTCCGGATTTTGAAAGAATGATTTCTTCAGGAGTCGGAATTTCCATTCTGACAAATTTTTTGCCGACAAGGCGCTCGAGTTTCGGAAGAAGCCTGAGTTCGCCGTGGCTTAAAAATGATATTGATTTGCCGAGTTCACCCGCACGGCCTGTTCTGCCGGAACGGTGGACATAAGTTTCAAAATCCTGTGAAGGTGAATAATTTATTACATGTGTAAGATTTTTTACGTCAATTCCTCTTGCCGCAACATCTGTAGCTACGAGAATATTGCTCTTTTTCTGTCTGAAACGAAGAAGGAATTTTTCTCTCTGCGCCTGCGAAACATCCCCGTGTATCGCTTCTACATGATAGCCTGCCTGTGAAAGCTTTGATGAAAGCTCATCGACATTGACTTTCGTTTTGCAGAAAATGAGTCCGTAAAAATCGGATTCTTTATCCAGTATTCTGCACAATGCGTCGAATCTGTTCTTAGAAGAAACTTCACAATAAAGATGCTCGATCAAAGCATGAGCTTCTTTAGAAGATTCATCTTCTATAACGGAATATTCATTCATGTAGCGTTTTGCTATTTTAAGAATGTGATCAGGCATTGTAGCCGAAAAAAGAAGAGTCTTTTTGTCGGGATTGGATTCTGCAAGAATGGTCTCCATGTCTTCTACAAAACCCATGTTAAGCATTTCATCCGCTTCATCCAGAACCGCAAAGCTTATCTTGGAAATATCAAGCGTTTTGCGCTCAAGATGATCGATAATTCTGCCGGGAGTTCCGATAACAACCGAAACCTTCCCTTTCAGAGCTCTGATCTGCTCGGAAATGGACTGGCCGCCGTAAATGGCAACTGCTTTGAATTTTCCGCCGTCAACAAACGATGAAAACTCAGTGGCAACCTGAATCGCAAGTTCCCTGGTAGGAACAAGCACAAGCGCCTGAATATGATGAAGCGATTCGTCAAGCTGTTCTATAATAGGAAGCGCAAAAGCCGCTGTTTTGCCGGTTCCTGTTTTAGCTTTGGCGATCAAATCGCCTTTTTCACGCAATAGATGCGGGATTGTCTTTTTTTGAATCGCCGAAGGAGCCTTAAACCCCTTTTCTTTGATTTTTTCTAACGTTCTCGATAGTCCGAGTTCGCTGAAGTTCTTAATGGTCAAAATTGTCTCCAGAAATTTATTTTGATGATGAATTATACATTGTTATAGAGGAATCCGAAAGATATAAAACATAACCTTACGGTCATTTTAAAAAGACTGTTAAAAATGTCTAT
>JAKPJF010000197.1 GCA_029554345.1 Spirochaetota bacterium
ATGCTTGCCATATGCAGCTTCTATGCTTTCTTCTCAATTGCAAGCATACTGCGCAAGCGGGAACACGTATCGTATCTGATTTATCCGCTTATCGGAATGCTCGTTGCAATTGCCGGCGGCTTAATTGATTCAATCTTCGTCTACAAAGGAATCAATTATGATTTTTTGCCGAATGAATATTTTTCCAGGTTTTCATTAGGAATTACATTTTTCGCTCTATCCGTAATAGCCGGATTGATTGTTCATTATGTCAATGTCGCCAAAAAAGTCGAGGCTGCCCATCATATCATCGCCGTATCCGAAAGAAAATACCGGATACTCGTAGAGAGAACCAACGACTTCATATTTTCAATTAATAAAGATTTCATTTTTTTAAGTTCAAATTATGCGGCTCAGAGAGAATTAAAACTTACTGATTCTGATTTCAGTTTAATGAAATTTATGGATATTATTCATATAGACAAAGATTCAAATCATATTGAATTTCAAATGATAAAAAATAAATTAAAAAAATCAGCTGATGCCGGAAAGCCTATAACTTTCAACTGCTTTCTATATTCAAAGAATACACCGCCCAGAGAATATTCAGTGCGGTTCGAACCTGTTGATGTTGATAACGAAAAAGAAATAATAATTAAAGCCTCCCCTATCCCTGAGAATAAGGCAGCACGTTATCTCGAAGAGGAATCAAGAAAATATGTAATCGGAAATGATTTCAGTACGGCCGAAGATATCAGCAAATCTCTTGTTGAAAATCTCTCAAAATACATGACTTCATATGAAGTCACCAACATCAGAATCGGCCTTCGCGAGATTATTATCAACGCCATTGAACACGGAAATCTAGGAATATCTTATGAAGAAAAAACCAGAATTTCAGAAAAATCCGACTATATCGATTTTATAGCAAAGAAACAAAATGAAGAACCCTTTTCAGCAAAAAAAGTAATAATAAGAATGTATCTTTTTTCTAAAAAGGCTGTATTTGAAGTTGAAGATGAAGGAAACGGTTTTGATCACAGAAAAATTTTGGCATCGATTAAAGACAACAAAATTATAACCGAAGAAAGCCGCGGAAAAGGCATAACAATGGCACATGGCATATTCGACGAAATCAGCTACAGTGAAAAGGGAAACAAAGTTACTTTAGTTAAAATTATTAACTCTTCCACGCGCTGATTTTCTCTATTCCCGCCGCATCTCTTATTATTGCACCGGCAATCATAAGACCGAAAGAAGCGGTTATGTGCATCAGAGAACCGTTAATGATTTTTTTACTGAGTTTTCCGTCATCCTGTTCTACATCCGTTTCTGACTGTCCGAAACGTTTAACAGGGATTTCTTCACTGTAAACGCACGGAATATTCAAACTTATGTTTTCCCTTCTAAGCGCATTACGGACAGCTCTTGCAAGTGAACAGTTTTGCGTTTTTGCTATTGTCGAAAGTCTTATCTTGGAAGCATCAGTTCTTGAACCTGCTCCCATCGACGAAATTATTTTTTTCTTTTTTTCAGAGCAAAGCTTTAACAAATAAACCTTATGTTTAACAAAATCAATTGCATCGACTATATAATCAAAAGAACCAATATTAAGCTCTTCATGATTTTCTTCGCTGAAAATCATGTTAAAAACTTCAACTGATACGGAAGGATTTATCTGCATGAGCTTTTTCTTCATTTCATCAACTTTAGCTTTTCCGATATTTTCCGAATGAGCCTGAGCCTGCCGGTTGATGTTCGTTGCGCAGACAGAATCAAAATCTACCAATGTAATATTTTTAACACCGCTCCGCACCAGAGCTTCGGCGCACCAGCTTCCGACACCGCCCACTCCGACAATAAGAATTTTTGCATCAAAAATATTTTCGCACGCATCCCTGCCGAGTGCAAGCTCAGTCCTGCTTGTTATATCACGATAAAGGGTTTCAGACATCATTTTACCGCTATAAACTCTATTTCTATCATTGCGTTTTTCGGAAGCTTCGAAACTTCGATAAAACTTCTGGCAGGATACGGTTTTTGAAAATAAGATGCATATGCCTCATTGAATTCAGCAAAATAATCCATGCTCGCAGAAAAAACAGTCGTTTTGACTATGTTATCAAGAGTCATTCCTTCGGCTGAAAGAATCGACGCTGCATTCTTCATAATCACTGAAAGCGCATCGCTTACAGATGAACTGATTAAATTACCCGTTTCATCAACAGGTATCTGACCTGAAGCATATAATGTATTTCCGGCCATAACAGCCGCGGAATACGGTCCAAGTGCAGAAGGAATACCTTTGCCGCTTACTGCTTTTTTCACAACTTCCACCTCAAAATGTTATTTCTTCTATTTATTACAGAAAACTGTGCAAGAATAATCCGCTTTCTTCAAATATTTTTTCTAAATATAATCATCATTTATTCCGTTAATAAATAGTAGACATTTTGACTCAATAGTGTCAGAATCAAACAGAAGGTAGGCGGAATCATCTGATGGAACACAGACCAGAATACATGCCGGAGAATAATCTGATAATTCTTCTTCTTTTATTGATATTCAGCGCCGGTCTTTACTATTTTTGGTGGCTTGCAAGGACAAGCAGAATATTCGGAGATAATCCGGTTTCGAATATCATGCTTACTATTTTTACAGCCGGAATCTGGGGTGTTTATCTCAATTTGAAATATATGCAGAAAGCGGAAGAAATCAATGACAGGGATCTCAAATGGTACATGATTATTTTTCTGCCTCTTTCGGTATTGATCATACAAAACAGCATTAATGAAAGATATTTTCCAGGGAAGTAGCCGGGAGTAAAAGATGATAGTTCGCTGTACAAACTGTAATTCCGCCTATTCGGTGGATGACTCTAAGGTCGAAGGCAAGAAATTCGGTTTCGGCTGCCCGAAATGCGGAACAAGCGTTGTCGTGGACAACCGCCCGGAATCACATCTTCACACATTGCCGGCTAAAGAACATATTTCTGATTTAGAAGCGGTGAATCAGTCTTCCGGATCTTTTTCAAATGATATTGCCGAAGACAGTCCCTTTTCAGAAAACAAAGCTCAGTCTGATACCGCTTTCGGTTCAGAAGACATGGGCAGTTTCGATTTTCCGGATTTTGATGAAACTCCTGCCGAAAAAGCAGAGAATCTTTCTAATGAAATGACTGATTCTTTCGATTTCCCCGACCTCGACAATATATCCGGAACTGATAATAAACTTGGTGATTTACCTGTATCTGACGAACTGGATTCACAGATAGATATTGCTGACTCATTTAATGATGATGACAATTTCAATTTCATAGAATCCGATACTCCCGGCAAAGAAAAGTCTTCTGATAATGAAATTTCATTCGACTCTCTTGATCTGGAAACCGAAGAATCCCGTATTCCTGAAGGATTCGGCATTGATTCTCTCGATTCATTCCACAGCGATATTGAACCGGAAATTGACATGTCGGTTATCAACGGCAAATCCGATGATGCTGATGATGAAAAAATTTCGATAGAACTGAATGATCTGCCGTCAGATGATGAACTGACTTCATTCTCGGAAGATGCTGATGATGAAAAAATATTGATTGATCTTGATGACCTCGATCTTGCAGCAGAAGAAGAACCTAATCATGAAGACTCTGATGATGAAAAGATAACTTTTGACCTCGGTTCAATTGAAACCGAAGATTCCCTCTCTGCTTCCGACGAAGATGAGAGTCTTACTCTTGATCTTGATTCGCTCGACCTCGACCTCCAGGAAACAAATGAAATTCTTTCCGGCGATTCACCTGAAGAACCGATAGAAGCGAAAAAACAGGATGATGATGAAAGCCTTACTCTTGACCTTGACTCACTTGATATAGAGCTTGAGGAATCTCCGGAAATGCTGAGCGGAGAAGCACCGGATGAAACGTTAAGCAGACTTGCACTGTCAGACGCAGGAATTTCATTTGATCAAATAGAAGAAACTCCGTCTTTCACGGGTCAGAACTTAAATGAAGAAACACCTCTTTCACTAAATGATATCGATTCAGATTTCGGAATTGATTCGATTACCGAAAACAATATTGATACAGGTTACGGAGATCTCATTTCCGAACACTATCAGGAAGAATCCAGCCTTCCAGCAATCGACATTGACAGATATCAGGAAGAAGATACAATCGAAGATTCTGCCGAAGAATCATTCCTTGATATCAAACCTGAATATGACACATATTCTTCCGAAGTCAATGCAATTGAGAAAGAAGAATCCGGAAACGGTTATGTTAACTTTTCAGTAGATTACACTATCAGGTATTCACGTTTTAAAGCGTTTTTAAAACTTCTATTCATCTATAACATTTCACTGATTCCGCATTTCATTTCTCTTATGGTTTATTCTCCGGCATCAGTACTGATAAATTTTATAAATAATATCATTGTTCTTTTTACCGGAAAAGGAGAAAAGGATTACGTAATGCTGAGTGAAAAGATGCTCAGATATTCATGTGCGCTTTCAGCCGTAATGAGCGGAATCATAGAAGAGAATCCGCCTTTTGCGGGACGAAATGATGTCGATTATCCTCTTCAGTTCAACATTGTGCGTCCGGAAAACAATTCACGCGTCCTTGCTTTCTTACGTCTTTCTGTTGTAGGTATTCTTGCAGCACTTCTTCCGCATCTGATCATATTCTTTATCATCAGTGTCGGAGCCTCAATCTTTTCACTTGTAGGTCTCATCAGCATAATTATTACAGGAAAATATCCGAATTTTCTGTTCGATTTTCTCGTAAGATACTTCCGATATTACACCAACATCGCCTCATACATAGCCGGATCGATCGATTCGTATCCGTCATTCAGATTTGACTGAAATCATGCAAAAGCCGCCCGGCAAAAGGCGGCTTTGCTAATAATATACATCATTAATTCTTGAATATTGATGCATATTATGCTAAACTTTGCCATGTTTTCCAATAAGAACATATCGTCTTTCTTTTCCGATGCGCCGATAGGGATTGCTCTATGCGATGTTTCCCTGATAAAAGAAAAATTTGCCGGAATGAACGATAAAAAAATCTGCAAGACGCTGCTGAAAGCAGGAACAATTGAAAACCTTATTAAATTCACCTATGCCAATAAATGCGCCTTTTCATTTTTAAATTCTGCATCATTGACAGACTTTACAAACAAAATCACTCAAACTGTCGGAATCGACTTTGTTACACAATTTATCATTTTCGCTTTTCAGACTAAGGAAAAAATAATAAGTTTTGATATCGAGTCAATAAAATCAGAACAGGAAAAAGTATCTTTAAAACTCTGGATAACACATAACGCCGAAGATGAAAACAGCTTAATAATGGGATTCGTAGATATCAGCGAATACAAGATTACCGAACAGCAGCTTTTCAGACAATGGCTCCTCTATTACGGCATAAACCGTCTTTTCAAACGTGCAATTTCATTAGGCAGCGTAGAAGAAGTCATAGATGCCGCTCTTGAAGAACTTTCCGATCTGATAACCTCTTCCGCAGTTTACTGCGTTTATAACAATGAGGGAAAGAAATATTCCAATGTTGCTTTTCCGCGCAATTTTCCGGATACTGACGGAAAGTTAAAATCATGCATTCTTAAAAATATAATGTTTTTTTCGAAACAGATTCTTGATGAAACAAGATCACGTTTCGTTGAAAAAAGCGACAATTCAATATTCACAACTACCGACTGCATAAGCAATCTTCTGATCATCCCCATAGAGAATGATGAAAAAAATATAGCTGCTATAGGTATTATAAACAAGGACGGCGGCTGTGATTTTACGGATCAGCAGATTTTTGAAACAATAGCTTCTGTTTTCAAAGACGTTATACTGCATAAAATAAGCGAAATAAAAAGACAGGATGCAATCGACAAGCTGAATGCCCTTCATAAGCTTGCATCGGTGGCGACTTCAACACTTGAGATTTTTGATTTTTCCGATAAACTTTCATCAACCCTAAAGAGTCTCAATGTTTTTTCTCATCCTGACAAAGTCTTCCTTTACATGTTTGAAGACGGAGTTCTTTTTAGAATAGATTCTTCTTCCGATTCAAGTTTATCGAAACTGCCTGAAGATGATTACATTTGCATAGAATCTCTAAGAAGCAGAAAAGTTGTCTTCAGCAAGGAAAGTTCGAGAATCGATGAATCAAACGGTTTATACCGTTTCGCGGCGATTCCTCTCTTCTCCCACGGAGGTGAAATCGGCTGTATTTTGATTGAACATAAGGAGTGTGAAAAAATTCCGTCATCAGACATAATTGACATATATACAGCAGCATCTTCACAAATAGCTCTTGCTCTTTCGAACATTCATCTTTATGAAAAAACACGTATTTTATCACTTTATGATCCTCTCACAGGTCTTGCAAACAGAAGACAAATGGACTCAATTCTCCAAAAAAGCGCGCAGGAATATAAAACACTCAAAAGAAGCTATTCTCTCATTATGGGAGATATTGATCATTTTAAAGAATACAATGACACAAAAGGTCACGAAGGCGGCGACAAGCTTCTGATGGATATCGCCGGAATAATTAAAGCTGAACTCAGAAGCGTTGATACTGTAACAAGGTACGGCGGTGAAGAATTTCTCGTAATATTGCCCGACATCTCTGAAAAGGGCGCTTTAAACGCAGCCGAAAGAATTAGATCTGCTGTACAGGAGAAAACTGAGGTTACAATAAGTCTCGGAGTCGCATCATCCTCCGAAGTTGATAACATCGATGATCTTGTCGGTATGACGGACAAAGCCCTTTACTTCGTGAAAAACAACGGACGAAATGCCGTTAAGGGATATGCAGATATAAAATAGAATTTCAAAGCGCATTTTTTCCTGAATTCATTAATTTCAAAAATACAGACTCTCAACGGGCTTATAATTCTTCACATCGGTTTTTCTGAAAAATAATCAAAATGCTAATGAGATTAACAAAATCCTCCGATAATGTAAGAGGCATGATTTACACGGAGGTAAATTATGGAAAACAACATAAACGCATTAGGAAGCACATATTTCAGCCCGCAGTACAGAATTCAGTCCGAAACCGGTCAAGACGTGCGGATAGATAAATCTCAGGCAGCAAAAGAATCCCATGTTTCGTACGAGAATGCTGTAATGGATGAAGAATCCATGAAAAGATTTTTCTATCTGATTTCGGGAATTCCGTATGAAACAGAGGACAAAGAAAGCAGGTGGGCATAACCTGCTTATTTCTATGTTTTTCGTTATTAAAATTTTCTTGACTAAATCAATGGCAGTTATTAATTTTAATTATGCCGTTACGGAAGGGTTGATGAGCCGTGAACTTAGAGATAAAGCAGATGTCATGATAAAGGAACTCAAGGAAGTTCTTGTGCCGCTAAGCGCGGAAATAAACAGGATGAAAAATACTCCGGAGAACAGTATAAATGATGATTATTTTACAGGGTAATTATGCCGGCTAAAGGTCAAAAACGCAAGAATCAGATAATAGATGCAGCAAAAGAGATGTTCATCGAAAGAGGATATCAGAGCACTCATATCGGGGAAATATGTGATAATCTTGATATAGCCCGGGGAACAGTTTATCAGTATTTCGGCAACAAACGCGAGATAGTTTATTCCATCCTCGAATCCCTTGAAGAAAAAATAGAAGATATCTTCGACAGCGACGATCTTGTAGAATTCATAAAATCCGATCCGACAGGAGATGAAATTTCACAATTTATCAGAAAAAAATTTTCAAATTGTGTAAGCGCAGTAATTGAAGAACCCATCGTAATCATGCTGATGTATAAAGAAATCATCGGTCTGGATGAAGATGTAACGGAGCGGACGGAACGTTTCGTTGATAATGTCATCAAAATAATAGCAAAGGATCTGGCTGAACTAAGCAAAAAAGGAATTTACCGCCAGGATATAGACCCCCTTCTCACTTCCCTTCTCATTTTCGGATCGGTACAGCTGCTTATTCATGAATACCGCAGAAAAGGAAAGGATATTCTTGACAATAATGTCGTACAAAGCGTAGTTGATATGATCATGAAAGGCATGATGCCTTAATTATCAGATTCAATAATATGAAAAAAATAGTTTATCTCATTCTCGTACTGATTTTCTTCGCGAATTCATATACGCAAGACCAGATTATCCAAAGTAAAGCAAGCGCTAAAATGTTCGCAGAGAAAGTCTCGTCCGCATGGACCAAATCATCACGCGAAGAAGCCTTTGAAAGTCTCAAAAAAATCGATCTGTCTTTTTCTCTTTCCGCCTGGAAAACCGTTCTTGATAAATCAAATGAAGCTGCGTTTAAAATCGAAGCTATAAACAGAATTTCTCAAAGCAAAGATAAAAGGGATCTCAACAGCATAATAAACCAGCTGGACTCAAGATTTTCTGAAGTCCGCACAGCGGCAATCGCAGTATTAAAAAGAATAGGCGACGACAGAGTTTATCCGAAAATATTATTAATGTCACAGAACGAAAATCCCGTCTTCAGAGTATATGCCGCAGAAGCATTGACGAGCATGTATGACAAACGGTTTCTACCCATCGTTGCCGAAATGGTAAAAGACAAAAACAAATCCATACGGCTGATGATTATCAGACTTATTTTTAAAAATAAAATTTCAGAACAGCTGAATAATCTGAAAACTATTGCTCTTCAGGATGATGATTATGAAGTCATTATCGAATCGATGAATGCGCTGTCTTCTTTCGGAGATTCTTCAAGTTCATACATCTACATCAAACTTCTTTCTCACTCGAATTATAATGTCAGAAAAACCGCTGCTGATAAAATTGCCAGATACAGGATATCTTCTGCAGCCTCCGCATTAAACGAGCAACTTGAAAGAGAAACCGATGATTACCTGAAAGATTTCTACATCAGCCTTCTTGTTTCTTTCAGAAGTTCTTTCATCAGAGGAATTGAACTCACTGCTTTAAAAGATTCATCCGCCCGTCTAAGAATAAAAGCAGTTGCTTCTCTCGGAATTCTGAGGTCCGACAGATCCGCAGGCGTTCTCATTCAGAATCTGTCCGATGAAGACTACAGAGTAAGAAGCGAAGCCTGCAATTCTCTCGCTATAATAAACGCCAAAAGCAGCTGCCGGAAAATGACAGAGATGGTCAAAACTGAAAAAAACATTTTTGTGAGAAGCGCAGCTCTTTACGCTCTTGAAAAAATCCGCGACAAAAGCACGATCATACCGCTTTATGATATTTTAGCTGAAGAAAAAGATGAAGTATTCAGAATGCTTTTAAACAACACGCTTAGAAACATGGTAGAAAAAACAATATAGGTATTTATGAAAATCGCTCTCGCGCAGTTTAATCCGATTGTCGGAGACATTTCAGGCAACAAGAATAAAATAATCAATCTAATTGAAGAATCCGGAAAACAAAATGCGGACATAATTGTCTTTCCCGAACTTGCTACAATCGGTTATCCGCCGATGGATCTTTTGGAAAACAAAGCTCTTATAAAACAGAACATTGATTCATTAATTGAAATAGCTTCAAAAGTTTCAGATACCGCCGTTGTAATCGGCGCCGCAACAACCGATGAATCAGGAAACATTTTCAATTCTGCACTTTTTATCTCACACGGAAAAATTATAAGAACATATAATAAAACACTTCTTCCGAATTATGATGTATTCGATGAAGAAAGATATTTTACTTCGGGTAATTCATATCTTCCGGTAGAATTTAAAGGAATTAAAATCGGTCTAACAGTCTGCGAAGATATCTGGAACTGTGAGGACTCCGAATTTACCGGCGGACGCAAGTACGATATCGACCCAGTCTCCATCTATGCGGAAAAGAAAATAGATCTTCTGATAAACATATCTGCTTCGCCTTTTGTTACTGGCAAAATTCAGTCCAGAAGAGAAATGGCCTCTTCCATCGCGAAAAAGTATGCAATTGAAATTGTTTATGTGAATCAGGTCGGAGGAAACGATTCGCTGGTATTTGACGGATCATCCTTCGGTGTAAATAAAAAAGGACAGATCACATCGACCGGAAAATATTTTGAGGAAGGCATCACTTATCATTTATTCGGCTCAGAAAATCAAATTCATTTTAACGATAATCTTCTCGAGGAAATTGAATCCGCTCTCATCTGCGGACTCAGAGATTATGCTCACAAAAGCGGTTTCAACAAAGCACTTTTGGGCTTAAGCGGCGGAATTGATTCTGCGCTTACCGCAGTGATTGCAGCTAAAGCGCTTGGCAAAGAAAACGTAACAGGAATCACAATGCCTTCAGTATTTTCTTCTCAGGGAAGCGTTGATGACTCAAAAAAACTTGCAGATAATCTCGGAATCAATTTTGAGATAATTCCAATAAAGCGTCTTCATGAATCATATATAGAAGATCTTGCGCATGTTTTCAAAAATGCAAAGCCCGATGTCACGGAAGAAAATCTTCAGGCAAGAATCCGCGGAAATCTTCTGATGGCATACAGCAATAAATTTTCAGCACTTCTGCTTTCAACCGGAAATAAATCCGAGCTTTCGATGGGTTACTGCACTCTTTACGGAGACATGAACGGCGGGCTCGCAGTAATATCCGATCTTCCGAAAACCACAGTTTACGAGCTTTCAAAATTCATCAACCGAAACGGCGAAATCATTCCGTCGGACACGATTACAAAACCGCCTTCGGCTGAACTTAGAGAAAACCAGACGGATCAGGACACGCTTCCGCCGTATGATATCCTGGACAGCATAATCGAATGCTATATCGAAAAAAAGATGTCAAGCGCTGAAATCATTCAAAAAGGCTTTGATAAGGCAACCGTGGAATTTGTCTTAAAAGCTATTGACCGCAACGAATACAAACGGCGCCAGGCGGCACCGGGACTTAAAGTGACAGGGAAAGCTTTCGGTATCGGAAGAAGATACCCGATTGTTCAGAGGTATATTCCGTGAAAATTTATCTTATACGTCATGCTGAAACAGAATGGAATGTATCAAAAAGACTTCAGGGCTGGGGCGACGGCCCGCTTACAGAAAAGGGCAAGCTTCAAAGCGCCATGCTCGGCAAACGGCTTGAATCAATAAAATTCGATTCAATTTACTGCAGTACTTCCGGCCGTGCCCGCACCACGCTTTCCATTGCCATCAAAGATTCCAACGCCGAATATCTTGATTCATTGCGTGAAATAAGTCTCGGAACATGGGAAGGAAGAGAACAGTCGGAAATTGAAAAAGAAAACCCGGTTCAGTTTGACAATTTCTGGCATCATCCTGAAAACTTTTCCGTCGACGGAGGCGAAACTTTTTTTGACATTTACAAACGCACCGGAGAAGTTCTACGCCTTCTCGCGCAAAAAGAACAGAATGATTTTATTATTATAAGCCATACTATCGCAATCAGAGCAATGATTGCATCAGCACTTGGAAAAAATGTATCAGAAATATGGGATGGAGAATATTTAAAACCGACATCAATAACTTGCCTTGATTACTCTTCCGGCAATTTTAAATTAATTTACTTCGGAGACGCAAATCACCTTGAATGAAAAACCTGTTCTTCTTGAACTCTCGGACAATGAAAAAAGCGATGATATTTTACTTAACAGAATAAGAAAAAACTACAAGCATATACGCAAATGGTGCAGAAGAACTTCAAGCGACTGCTTCAGACTATATGACAGGGATATTCCTTCATTTCCTCTTGCGATTGATTATTACGCAGGGAAACTATGTATTCAGTATTTTGCGAAAAACCGTGAAGACTCAAAACCTGATAATGATTTTGAAGAAAGCGTTAACAAATCCGTAAACAGCTTATTCTCCGAAGAATGCGAAACTGTGTGGAAATACAGAATAAAACGCGAGAAATTTCAGCAATACGAGAAACTTTCGGATTCGAAACATTTTTTCACGGTGTTTGAAAACTCGCATAAATTCCTAATCAATCTGCACGATTATCTTGATACGGGACTTTTTCTTGACCACAAGGATGCCAGGCTCTTCGTTTCAAAATTCGCTGAAGGCAGAAAGGTTTTAAATCTTTTTTCATATACTTCATCATTCAGCGTGTATGCCGCGAAAGCCGGCGCTAAATCAACTCTTAGCGTTGACATGTCAAACACCTACACGGAGTGGAGCAGAAATAATTTTGAAACTAACGGAATAAAGGCACAGTCGAATAAAGTTCTAAGAGAAGACTGCATTAAATTTCTTAAATCATATTCCGGTGAAAAATTTGATCTTATAATAATTGACCCTCCGACAATATCACGCTCAAAAAAAATGGATTCATTCTTTGACGTAAATATCGATTATCCTTTTTTGATTAATTCTGCGCTAAAAAATCTCAATAAAGGCGGAATGATATTTTTTTCTACAAATTCGCGTACAATCAAACTCGACACAAGTCTTCTCGATAAATGTTCAGCAGAAGACGTATCAGAGAAAACGATTCCATTTGATTTTAAAGATAAGAAAATCCACCGGGCGTGGTTAATAAAACACGAGGAAAAATGAAAAATATCATCTTATTATTGCTGATTGCATGCTCATTCTGCACTACAGCTCCTGAAAGAAAAACTGACCGGATTATCGTACCGGAAAAGATTAAATGCATGATACTTATCGATGAGATTAACGGATCAAAAGTCAATAGAGCCGGAAATAATTATTCTGAAGAATATACCGCTTCCATTCTGCCCGAAAATTTTATAAATTCAGGAAAAGAGACGGCGCAAAAATTCGCCCTTAAAACAGGCATTAACGTTAGCGAATCCTTCACGGGAATAATCGACCCGGTCATTAAAGATTATCTAATTTCGGAATTAAAAATTGACACCGTGATTCTCGGCAAAATAATCCTGGATTCTGACGGCAAAACGGAAGTAACACTGAAAGCAGTCAATCTTTCGGATGACAGTACTATTTCAAAAATAAATCAATACGTTAATTCTGCAAAAGAAAAAGATTCAAAAAAAAGACTTGAACACGCCTTAAAAAAAGTTATCAATGCGGATACAAACAGATTTTTAAAAACAATAGAACGACATTTTGAAAACAGGAGACAAAGATGAAGAGTGCAGTAACAGCGGTCTATTTATTATGCGCGGCATTATTGTTTTGTCCGCTCCAGGCAGAAGATTCAATAGAGAAAGGGAAATGGACAAGAAATATTAAGATATCTGCCGAATATAACGGAACGAAAGTAGAAGGAACATATTCCGTTTATATTCCTTCAAAATATACAGGCGGAGACATGATTACGGTTTTGCTTCTTCACGATTATAATGAAAGTTCATCCGAATGGATTCAGAAGAGTCTGTTCACAAGAGAAGCAGAGAAAAGAAATTATATTCTTATAGCCCCTGACATGAAAACAAGCGCGTACGAATCGGAATTTTTCCCTGAAACAAGATTGAAATGGAGCGCTATACCGGGAATTAAATGGATCGGCGAATATCTTATTCCGCACGCACAGAAAAAATTCAATGCATTCAATAAGCGCGATAAATCAATGGTTGTCGGAACTGGAACCGGTGCAAGAGGCGCGTTTCTTTGCATAGCCAGATATCCCAAGTTTTTCAAATATGTCGGTGGATTTGGCGGATGCTACGACAATGAGACTCTAAAAAGAAATCCGTCTATCATCAATCATCTTGGAGCTTATAAGGCAAATCCCGAAAGATGGAAAACAACAGACAATCTCATCATACTTGCCGAAAACTTTTCTGATGTTGTACTTTTTCTTGCCCATGGAAGCGAAGATTATATGGTGAATCCGGATCAATCGATGATGTTCGGCGTAAGGTTAAATACGATAAGAAAGAAAAATTCAAATGTACAGTTTAGATTTTACAGTCATAGAAACGGACTACACGACTGGGGAACATATAATCCTTCAATTCTGAACTTTCTCAACTTCGTGAGTGAAAATTAGTTAATATTCTGCTTGCTGGATACGAACCCAGAACCTTGACCTTGTTTCTGTCGGCAATTTCTTCGACGGCATTAGCAAGGTCAATATTATCAGGATAAGGAGCATCTATATCCATAAAAAAGAAATATTTACCAAAGTCTATCTTGTTGGGACGCGAAATAATTGAAGAAAGATTGAGATTTCTTCGGTGAAATGAACCGAGAATATTATAAAGCGAACCCGGCTTATCTTCTGCTTCAGTAATTATAATTGTAGTCTTTTCGCGGCGCCCCGTTAACAGTTCCTCAGGCTTCTCGGACAGAACAATGAAACGTGTTCTGTTTTTTTCATTATCAGTTATATCTTCAATTGATAAATCAAAACTCTTAAACGAAAGCATGTGATAAGGAATAACCGCAGCCTCGCCTTCTTTTCCGGAACAAACTTCATCATAGGAAGATGAGTTACTGTCAGTTGTAATTATCTGCACATCATCTTTCAGTGTAGAAAAAAATTTACGGCACTGGCCGTGTGCCGCAAACTGCACATACACTTTCTTCACATCACTCAGTGATTTGCAGTTCGCCGCGAAACTAAACTTTACGGGAATCATTATTTCATCAACAATTTTCAGTTTTGTATCCGCCAGAAGATCCAGAGACAAAGGAATAAATCCTTCGATCATATTTTCAATCGGTATAATTCCGGCTTCGGCTTCAACACCAATAGCTTCAAAAGCTTTCATAATATTGGGATAAAGAATAATATCATATTTTAAAGACGACTGACTGATATAATTAAGAGCAGCCATTTCAGTAAAAGATCCCGAAGGTCCAAGACATGATATTTTCATTATACGGAATGCCTCTTGTGTTTATCTTTCAAAATACGTATAACCGTTCAATCCGTCTTCAAAAGCTTTGAGAATCTCAGCACGTTCATTTACCGAAATACGCTTTTTCCGAACAGCGTCTTCAGCGCTTTCCCTAAGACGGGTCTTCATAGCCTTAATGTCATATTCAACATAAGTTAGAACGTCCGACACGGAATCTCCTTCAAGTTCACCGACAAAAAAGTAATCTCCGTTTTCATCAACACGGATAGTGACTACATTTGTATCTCCGAGAAGATTATGAAGATCACCTAAGGTCTCCTGGTAAGCTCCTACTAAAAAAGCTCCGAGATAATATTCATCATCTGCTTTAAGATTATGAACAGGGAGAGTGTTTCTGACATTGTGCGCATCAATGAACTTGTCTATTTTTCCGTCGCAGTCGCATGTGATATCGGCAATTATAGCTTTTCGCGACGGCTGTTCATTCAGCCGGTGAATCGGCATAATAGGAAAAACATGACCTATCGCCCATGAATCCGGAAGCGACTGGAATACGCTGAAATTGCAGTAATATGTATCAGCAAGAGCGGCATCGAGACCGTCAAAATCGTGAGGAATGGTCTTCATATTCTGTGTGTTTTTTGAAACAGCAACCATTATATGCCAGAAAATATTTTCCGCAAGTGCCCTGTCGCGCAGGGAAACGTCTCCGTGTTTAAAAAGCTGGCGGATTTCATCTCTATAGAAAATCGCGTCATTATAACACTCGCGCAGATTTTTCAGATTGATGGATTTATATGCATCAAGTAGATTTATGACATTTTCATTAATCCCCTCTGGAAGAGAGTCAGGAAGAACTCTTGTTTCAAAACGGCTGACATCAAGAACATTAAATAAAAGAACAGAATAGTAGGCAACTGTCGCTCTGCCCGATTCAGTAACAATTGTCGGATGAGGAATCTGATTTTCATCAAGTGTTGATATAACCGTTTCAATGATATCGGCACAGTATTCATCGACAGTATAGTTTCTGCTGTTTACGTAATTTGTCTGCGATCCGTCATAATCAACAGCAAGACCTCCGCCGAGATCAAGGTAGCCCATCGCTGCGCCTTCCTGAACTATCCCTGAATAAACACGGCATGCTTCAACAACTGCAGAACGTATGTCTCGGATATTAGGTATCTGCGAACCAAGGTGATAATGAAGAAGCATCAGCCTGTCTAGCATATTCTTCATCTTTAGCTTATCTATTACATCGACAAGCTCGGAAATTGTAAGACCGAAAATACTTCTGTCGCCGCCGCTTTCTGTCCAGTGCCCGCCTGCACGGCTCGCAAGCTTAACGCGTACGCCAAGAAGAGGAGCGATTCCGAGCTTTTCACTTCGCTCAAGAAGCATGTCAAGCTCGCCCGGCATTTCAAGAACGATGAAACACTTATATCCCATTTTTGTAGCGTATAATGCCAAGTCGATGAACTCTTCATCCTTATAACCATTGCAGATTAAACACGCATCCGGATCATGCAAAAGTGAAATTGCAGCAATAAGTTCAGCCTTACTGCCTGCTTCGAGACCGTGATGATATTTGCGCCCGAATCTGGTTACTTCTTCAAGCACCTGCTGCTGCTGATTAACCTTAATCGGATAAACTCCGCGGTATTCACCCTTGTACGAAAATTTTGAAATTGCACTTCTAAAAGACTCATGAAGAAGAGATATCTGCGAATCAAGGATATTTCCGACTCTAAGCAGAACCGGCATATCAAGACCACGCGCTTTTATTCCTTCAATAATCTCTGTGAGACTGATACTCTTTTTTTCATCTTTTCTGCACGGCAGAAACACAACGTTACCGTCAGACGAGATATCGAAATAACCGGCACCCCAGTTGCGTATTCCATAGATGTCTGCCGCATCTTCGATTGTCCAGCGCTCAAGAGATTCTTTTTTTATCATTAACCGCTCCATGAGAAAATAATCATAAATAGAATTTCACATCGGTAATAATGCCGATATTAATCAAGTTTTTTATGATGCGTTTTTTCTTTTCATCATATTCAGTTTTACTCCGACATATGCGGTAACCGGAACAGAAATAATCATACCAGCACATCCGGCGAAAGACCTCAAAATTTCGACTAAAATCTCGTTATGCGAAAATATCATCGAAAACGGCATTGTTGAATCATATTTAATATAAATTATAAGAACTAATGCCACAGAACTTCCTACATAAGCCATAATAAGAGTGTTTACCATGGAACCGAGATTATCCCTGCCGACTTCCATCGCGGATTTAAATGCAGTTTTGAAATCAACGCCCGGGTGAACTACAAAAAATTCGTTAATAGCGGATGAAACGGATACGGAGATATCAGTTACAGCCCCGAGAGAAGAAAGAATCATTCCGGAAAGAGCAATTTCTACAAGATTAATGTTTACATTGGATACATAAAATACAGTCAGAAGATCATCGGTAACAATACCGGAAAGATGCATCGCCCCGCCGATTACCGCACATAGAACCATCGAAAAAATTATTCCGGAAAAAGCTCCGGCGACGGCATTCATAGTTTTCAATGAAAAACCCGTAATAACCGGAATAGTAATCAAAATCGAAATAAAACAAACCAGGAATGTCGAGACGAAAGGCGAAAAACCTTTCAAAGTAAGCGGAATATAAATGAAAAATATAAGCAGTACAGTAATAAGCAAACCCGCAAGCGACAATAATCCTCGGAGTTTTCCGACGACAAGCAGAAGAATTAGAACAAAAACAAGAAGCACAATCAATCCGCGTGAATTATCTATATCATAAATTGAAATATACTCATCTTTTCCATCTGTGGTGTAAACCGTATTTACACCGATAAAGACATTGTCACCTTTGCGGTATTTCATATAATTTGGCACATCAGTCTGTCCCTTAAAAACAAGGGTCTTCTGCGATCCCGCATATTTTCCGGAAAGCACATTGAAAGTAAAAACCGTTTCTGTATATTCGGCACCGTTTTCAGTTTTAGTCTGGTCTATTATGCTGATAATTTTGGCACGGCAGTAGTCAATGTTCTGCTGATAATCGGCAGTAGCAGGAATTATGAAATAAGGGATAATGAATAATATCAAAAAAAATATTTTTTTCATTTACACACCGCCGTAAATTTTATTATTCAAGGATGGAAATTGAATCAATATTTGTAAATTTCTTTTATCTAAAATCATAAAAATCAGGTAAATATGAAAAATGCTGTAACGATACGAGCCGGCGAAAAAGCTCTTCAATTAATAAAAGACGGATCATTCAAAGCAAATAACATAATATCTATGGCGGGGGCCGCCGGGGGGCCGAAATGGTTTGTTCTGTCAAATCTTGACAAAGCGCTTTTCGGAACAATATTTAAAAACAGAAAAAAACCCCTTTCTTTGATAGGCTCATCAATCGGAGCATGGCGTTTTTCCGCGCTGAGCCAGAAAGACCCGGTCACGGCAATAACAAAACTCGAGGAATTATATCTTGGTCAGAAGTATTCCCTTCACCCTTCACCTGAAGAAATATCTCACGAAGCAGAAATAATGCTCAATGGATATATTCCTGATAAAAGCATAAAATATATACTTAACCATCCGTTTATAAAACTGAATATCATTGCCGCAAAATCGGAGCCGATAATTTCAACAGAGAAAAAAGAATTATTGATAGCAGCATTTGCCGCCGCCTACTTAACAAATGCCGTTTCAAGAAACTGTTTGTCTAAATTTTTTAAGCGGATAATATTTCAAACTGATTCTAAAATTTTCCCTTATTCCTTTACTGATAAAATAGAAACATCACATTATGGATTAATGGAAAGAAACTTCAAGCAGGCCGTAATGGCATCAGGCTCGATACCTCTTGCAATGAAAGGCGTCTATAAAATAAACGGAATACCTGACGGAGTTTACCGCGACGGAGGAATGACTGATTATCATTTCGACATAAATTTCAAATGTAACGATAATGAATTTTGTCTTTATCCGCATTTTTCTGATAAAATAATTCCCGGTTGGCTTGATAAAAGTATTTTCTGGAGAAAGCCACATGCTGATAATTTTAAAAATGTTGTGATAGTATCTCCTTCAGATAAATTCATCTCCAGTCTACCGTATGGCAAAATACCGGACAGAACCGATTTCAAAACATTCGGAGAGAATCACTTGGAGAGAATAAAATATTGGAAAAAATCCGTAAAAGCATCAGAAAATATTTCTGATGAATTCATTGATCTTATGCATAGCGGAAAAATTAAAGATAAGGTTCTTCCGCTTAAAGGCTTTAAGTGATGAGTAATGATATTTTTTTTATGGAATTAGCTTTGGAACTTGCGGAAGAAGCCGGAAGCAAGGGAGAAATTCCGATCGGAGCAATAATAGTTTTAAACGGTAAAATTATCGGAAAAGGTAAAAATACAAATAGAGAAGAAAATAATCCAACGAGACATGCAGAGATTAACGCGATAGAATCTGCAGCAAAAACTATCGGCAACGAAAGACTTACCGATGCAGAGTTATTTGTCACAAAAGAACCTTGCGCAATGTGCGCAGGAGCAATTATTCACTCAAGAATTAAAAAAGTCATAATCTCTGCGAAGGACATAAAATACGGAGCATGCGGCACCGTATTCGACATTTTAGGAAATAAGAAATTCAATCATATCCCAGAAATTGTCTTTGGAGTAATGGAAAAAGAAGGAAATGAATTAATAAAAAAGTTTTTCAAAGAAATTCGCAACAGCAAAAAAAAAGACACCTAAAGTGTCTTTGAATAGTAATCATAAATTTCAGCGGATGCATATACCCGCACCTGAAACAGTGCGCGATATCTCATAATCAATAGTAACAATCTCGGCATCCAAACCGGGCATAACCTCGGCGTCACGCTTCTCGATAGCAAAGCTTACGTTACCAAGAACAAAGTTAAATACAGGTGAAGGTTCAGCGCACATATAAGACCCCTTTTACCCAGAGTGTTGAGTTCTATGGATAAGTTTAATTCGCGTTTATTTATTTACAACTAAAATTCCTGACAGGAATTGTAAAAAAACACGGAAAAAAAAGTTGAAGTTCAATGATAAAAACACGGTCTTTTTTTTCAAGAACCTTTTAAAATAAAAAATCATCTAAAACTTATACTATTATTATTGTTTTATTTTTTCTATGTGAACTTGATTCTTGTTTTTGATGTTTGTATTAGTGCATCTTCTTGAAAATTTATACATATTGTGTAACCAATATGATAGTTATCAAGTTTTGAAATTAATGAGATAAAATTAGAAAAACAATTATGGCGTTTTGCGGATATTTTCTCTGATGATACTGAAATCAACTCACGAATTGCTTCATTCAATAAAAATGATACCGATATTTTGTTAACTTTTCTCGCATCAAGACAAGCTTCATATACTTCTGGATCTATCGAATAATGGAAAAGTTTCAAGAATGTCTTGTTTTCCTGATATTTTACTGTTTTCCTCAGGACAGGCTTTTTTAGTTTTGCATATTTTATTACTACTTGAATAAATATTGAGTTTAACATTGATGAATATCTCTTTCGACCAATTCTCTTTTTAATCTCATTTAGAAAAACATACGATTTTTCATCTATTAAAGCAGATGTTTTTAAAATTGATACTTCTTCCATAATATGACCTCTAACAGTCAATACGAATTTTCATAATTTATTATCATATTTTCTAAAAACTGATAGTTATCACATTTTATGTCTCAAGACATAAACATGATTGTTCTATATTATTGAAAACATATTGCCACAGAAACCTTAACTATGTTATTGTCTCCTCATGACAGAAGATATTCTCGACAGTATATCCGACGGTGTTTTCACGGTTGATTTCAACTGGAAGATAACCTCTTTCAACAAAGCGGCTGAAAAAATCACTGGAGTAAAAAAAACAGAAGCTCTTGGTAAACTTTGTGCCGAAGTTTTCAAATCAGATATGTGTGAAATAGGATGCCCCCTCTCAAAAACACTCAAAACCGGAAAACCGTTGATTGATGTTCATGGATTTATCGTTAATCCTGACGGAGATAAAATTCCAGTAAGTATATCAACAGCTATTCTTAAAAATAAGT
Source organism: Spirochaetota bacterium (assembly GCA_029554345.1). Lineage (GTDB taxonomy): Bacteria > Spirochaetota > UBA4802 > UBA4802 > JAFGJZ01 > JAKJGA01. The sequence goes on from JAKPJF010000197.1 coordinate 20,864, forward strand.
CAGGAAAAATAACAGGCGGAGCTGAAACATTCCGCGATCTTAGAGAAGTCGAACTATTGCGACGCGAACTGCGCGGAGATTCCTGTGAAGGTTTTTTCTCGAGTTCAAGCGAAGCAATGAAAACTATCTGCGGAATTTTACCGGCACTTGCAGAAAGCTCAAGCACTGTATTGATTTCAGGCGAAACCGGAACAGGAAAGGAAGTTCTTGCCCGCAAAATTCATTCATCCGGACCAAGAAAAGACAAACCTTTTGTCGCAGTTAACTGCGGAGCTCTTCCGGAACAACTGCTTGAAAGTGAACTTTTCGGCTACAAGAAAGGTGCATTCACCGGTGCGGACAAAGACAAACCGGGCAGGTTCACTATCGCAGAAGGAGGAACTCTTTTTCTTGACGAGATTGGTGAAATAAGCCAGGCAATGCAGGTTAAACTCTTACGTGTGTTGCAGGAACGTGAATATGAACCGCTTGGTTCGGTAAAAAGTATAAAAACTGATGTGCGCATAATCACGGCTACAAACAAGAATCTCGAGGAGATGGTCGCATCAGCAGAATTCCGCAAAGACCTATATTATAGAATAAACGTCATAAAAGTTGAACTTCCCCCTCTACGTGAGAGAAAAGATGATATACCGGCATTAACCGCACGCTTCGTAGAAAAATTCAATGCCCTTCAAGGTAAAAATATTTCAGGCGTTTCGTCTGAAGTATTCCGTATGTTTTTCAATTATGACTGGAAGGGAAACATCCGTGAGCTTGAAAATGTCATCGAGCGCGCATTCGTTCTCTGCACAAAAAAAATAATCGGGCCGGAACACCTGCCTCCCGAAATAGCATCTGCTGAAAACAAATCATCAGGAGATTTCAGATCAAAGAAAAATTCAGCTGAGGCAGAAACCGTGCTTTCGGCACTAAAGAGAAACAATTTCAGCCGCACAAAAACCGCAGATGAACTTGGAATAGACAAAGCAACGCTTTACCGCAAAATGAAAAAATACGGCTTGATGGATAATCATTAATAATTTGATATTAATACAATCTAAACTTCAGGTTATGATTTTTGGATATCATAGCCCTGAAGCTCGATCATTTCTCAAAGAAGATTAATATCCGATAAAACTAACACCGAATGTTAATATTTTTCCATCAATATTATTTGTATATGACCCGATTCCGTAATCAACCGAAAGAAAAACCCATTTTGTTATTTCATATCCTGCGCCCGCGTAAAAAAACATGCCTCCCTGTGATTCAGCTCCTGATACGTCCGGCAATGTCAAAGCGCGGCCCAATCCTGCATTCAGGAAAAAACCGTTATCTTTTACAGGAAAATACATCCCGTCAGCACACCATGACCATGTATGAAACACCGTATCATCAACATCAGCATACCAATAGCGATACTTGAAATTCAACAAAAACGAATCATTAAATCCATACCCGATAAGCGCACCCCCCATAAAACCCGTTCCTGTTCCAGAAGAAGATTCAGTCTCAACTCCTACGCGTGAAATTCCCCCTGTGATACCCATAATCAAACCCTGCTTTTCACCGTCAGGCCATGCAAATGCGGAGGATGATAACATCAGCATGAGTACCGCTGTGAAGATTTTTGAGATTTTACCTTTCATTTGATTTCTCCTTTTTATTTAAAATGTAAAAACACTTCCTGCGTTGGAATTTTTATAAGCTGTTCCTATCAGCAATGTTCCGCCGTCCTGTGAGATAGAAAGGCGCTTGCCGAAATATGAGTTACACGCGATGGAGGAAGCCAATATTGTTTTGCCGTCGCCGGATACCGCTACCATTGTTCCGATTTTATTTCCGGATAATGCATCCGACGGACATAGAGTTAAGGTTTCATATATTCCTGATGAATTTTTTCTACCGGCTATAACTGCTCCCTTGCTTGAGTTTGAATTTTCCGCGCCGATTGCATATGTTTCTGCATTTTTTGATAGTGCGACATCAGAACCGAATAATACAGAACCAGATAAACCGCCATCCGCTGCCGTTGTTTCGATGAACTTTTTGACTGTAATTACAACATCTTTTTCAGATATTTCTTTTCCGTCTGAAACCGAAAGTTTAAATCTGTAATCACCAGGAATATAATCCGGCGCTATAAAAAATCCAGTTACAGCTCCTGAGGCATTATCAATATTTACTTCAGAAGGATTTGAGGGATCCGCTTCCCAATTATAAGAAAGAATATCTCCATCCCCATCAGTCGCTGAACCGCTAAGTATTGCGTAATCAAAAGGAGTTACAGTTGCATCCTCAATTACTCCAATTTCGGGCGCATTATTCCTATCCTCATTCGAGGATGCCTGACTTGAACTTCCGCCCCCTCCGCATGAAACAGCTGATAGAATTAAAACTGACACAATAGGCTTAGAAAGAAACAATTTCATATCAATCCCTCTTTTACTATGAGGAAATATGATATAAAAATGGTTTCATGTCATCGTGGCAAACACGTAGTTTATGGATTATTTTGAAAAAAATCCGTAATCAGAAGCTATGTTAGATAATTCTATCTTATTATTAACTGATATTTTATTGTATATATTTGTAAGATGAGTTTCAACAGTACGTCGGGTTATGTGAAGCGTATTTGAAATTTCTAAATTTGATTTTCCTGAAATTGACATTGATATTATTGATAATTCTCTCGGTGTTATATTGAAATGTTTGCAGAACTGCTCAACCCCCTTATTTTCTCTTGAAAGTATTAGAATAGCTGCAGAATCCCCAAAACGGTCCTTTACAATACGGATTTCGGAGTCTGTAGTCAAAACACCTTCCGAATTTCTATAAATGATTCTGCATCTGCCCAAATCCTTGATGCCGCAGGAAATTTTGCTTATTTCATCGGAGACCTCATCTGAATTAATAACAAAATTTAAAAAATTTTTATTTATACATTCAGAAGTTCTAATTCCGGTAATGTGACTAAAATATTCGTTTGAATCTATTATTATATTATCAAATCCGGTAATAACAACAATCTCATGTATTTGAGCAAGTATTTCACGTGCGATATCATTGATTCCGAAAGAAAGAAAATTGTATCTGACAATCGAATAAAAAACTCCCGTCATATAAAGTCCGAAAAAATACGGAGTAAGCAAAGGAGCTTTATAAATTCCTATTGCCGGAAATATCATAAGAAAAATAAATCCGCCGGTAAATGAAGTCAGTATTGAAAGAAAAATAATGCGTATCTGTTTTTTTTTCTTAATCAATAAAGATCTTCTTTTGGCTGTTATCAGATAATAAAACATGATTACAGCTGTTAAAATAAGAAATGGAGAATATATGCAGAACCAAAATATATTATTTTTAAGTTCGTATATATTTATGCCGTTTATTCTTTCAATATAAATATAATTTCCGCCTTCAGATAAAAAAGCGTATGATATAATGAAAAATATTGAAGCATATAAAACAGAGATATAAATATTCAATTTGAGTTTAGAAAATATGATAGTAAAATAAAGTGAACCGATCAGAAATAAAAGAAGAATAATGTTATAAACGGATTGAAGAAAAACAGCTAACGGATTACTATCTACGATCTGAATACATATCGTGAAAACAATGATAATGTTCAGAATGATGGAATTTATGAAAAAAATTCGGTTAGTCTGAGATCTTCTGTCCTTCAAATATATGTAAATTCCAAGAATTAAGCATCCGGTCAGAATCGCAACCAAAGTTGTTAGGTATAATATTAAATACATAATTAAGTTTTAACAATTGTTCAAAAGTATCAAGAAGTTTTTAGAACTTGAATTTAATTGCATTTGCGCAATATTTTGAAGTACTAATTGCATTTTTGCAATCTTATTATCAATAAGACAGTCGTTTCCCCTCAAATTTCCGAATGGCACGATTATTGCTATTAAATAAGCATGAAGATTGCAATTACTATATGGAACGGGAGAGTATCTCCGCTTTTTGATTCAGCCTCAAACGTATTTGTTTACGAGAGCTTGAATGAAAATGATTTTACAAAAAAGCAAATCACCTTTGACGCTCAATCTGCGGAAGCTAAGGCGGACATTCTCCTTCAAAACGGAATTGATCTTCTCATCTGCGGCGCGGTGAGCTCTGATGCTGAAAGAATACTTTCACAAAAAGGAATTGCCGTTTTCGCGTATCTTTCAGGTGAAGCGGACGAAATAATAAAAATGATTAAAACGAACAAACCGCTTTACGAAAATTTCGCAATGCCCGGCTGCGTCCGAAAAAGACAATGCGGAAGAATGCGCCATAGATGCGGAAAAAATAAACTATAGGAGGTTAATTATGCCAAGAGGTGACGGAAGAGGAGCAGGTTTTTGCAGCGGCAGCAGTGCTCCAGGATTTACAAACAGAGCCGCTTCATTTTTCGGAGGAAGAAATGCCGGTGGACGCGGAAGAGGCTGCGAAAGAAATGGATTTTTCGGCCGTGGTAACGGATTCGGAAGAGGATATCAGGCATTCAATCAACAAGGCTTTGAAGAATTGAACGATGTCAAATATCTTAAATCACGCGAAGAGTATCTTGAAAAAGAACTTTCAGCTCTCAAACAAAAGATTAAGGAATGCGGGGAAAGTGAACAATAAGGCTAAAGAATTATTTTTGACCAGAAAGGGAAACTGCGCCGAGTCAGTCGCTTCTGCTTGGGAAATAAAATCAGGAGAAAATGTATCCGAAGATTTTACATCCTGCGGAAGTGGTCGCGCTCCTGAAGGCTTATGCGGAGCATTACACGCGGCATGCATTATCGCCGGAGAAAAAGCCGAAACTCTTAGAAAAAAGTTTTCGCTCTTTTCCGGCGGTCATGTCAGATGCAGAGACATAAGACTCGCGGGAAAAATAAAATGCGCGGAATGTGTTTTTCACGCTGCAGAACTTCTCGAACAGAATGTTCTTAATGAAAGGAAATAAAATGAAAATAGCAATAAGCATTAACAGCTTAGACATGGATGACAAGATGGATATGCGCTTCGGAAGAGCGAAAAAATTTATGATCTATGATACTGAAACAAAAACGAATGAACTGATAGACAACACTCAGAATCTTAATGCCGCTCAAGGTGCCGGAATCCAAAGCGCGCAGAATGTAATAAACACCGGAGCGGACGCGGTAATAACAGGTCACACCGGACCGAAAGCTTACAAGCTTCTTTCAGAATCCGGTGTAAAAATATATCACAGCGAAGAAAAGCCGGTCAAAGATGTCATAGCAGATTTTATCGCCGGCACTCTGAAAGAAGCCGACTCTGCAGACGTTGAAGGACACTGGGTATGATTATTGCCGTCGCGTCAGGAAAAGGCGGAACAGGAAAAACAAGCGTTTCGGTTTCGCTTGCTAAAGCGCTTGCAGATTCAAATAAGAAAATAAGTCTTTTAGACTGTGATGTCGAAGAACCGAACGCGCATCTTCTTCTTGAATGCAGAGAAATTTCGAGATCAGAATTTAATGTCAAAATTCCTTCACTTGATCTTTCACGCTGTACCGGTTGCGGAAAATGCGCGGAAATTTGCGAATTCAACTGTATTGCAATAGTGAAGAAACGCGCTGTGATATTTCCCGACCTCTGCCACAGCTGCGGCGGATGTTCCCTAGTTTGTCCGGAAAAATGTATAAAAGAAACAGACAGTAAAACCGGCGAAATATTGGAATATAATGCCGGCATAATACATCTTGTTCAGGGCATTCTTGACATAGGAAAGGCGATGGCTCCACCCCTCATACGGGAAGTAAAAAAATTGGCGCGCGAAGAAATTGCATTAATCGACTGCCCTCCGGGAACTTCATGCCCCATGGTTACCGCTGTCGGCGGAGCCGATTATGTCATTCTTGTAACAGAGCCGACACCATTCGGACTTCACGACATGACGCTTGCCGTAGAAACTCTCCGCAAAATGAAAATGAATTTCTACGTCATCATCAACCGCGCGGATTCGGGAGATGACCGTGTTGAAAAATATTGCACGAGTGAAAACATCGAAGTCATCATGCGTATCAAAGAATCCATTGACGCGGCGCGTGCTTATTCTAAAGGAATTCCGCTCTATGACGCTCTGCCTGAGTTTAAGCAGTATTTCATTTTAAATTCTAATAAAATTATAAGCCGCGCGGGGGAATTCAAATGAAGGAACTCGTTATAATCAGCGGAAAAGGCGGAACAGGAAAGACAAGTGTAAGCGCCGCGTTAGCGTCTCTTTCCGAAAGCACCGTCATTGCAGACTGCGATGTTGATGCAGCCGATCTTCATCTTGTGCTTTCACCGGCAGTAATGGAAAGCGGAATCTTCGAAAGCGGCAAGCTTGCTTCTATCGATAAAAGCAAATGCGTTTCATGCGGAAGATGCCTTGAACTCTGCCGTTTTGAGGCAGTTAAAAATAATGACGGAATTTTCAGCATTGAAGAAACATCGTGCGAAGGCTGCGGCGTATGTGTTCATTTTTGTCCGGTAAACGCTATTATGTTTGATGAGCGAAAATGCGGTGAATGGTACATTTCAAAAAGCAGATTCGGAACAGTATCCCACGCAAGATTGTTCGCGGGAGCAGAAAATTCAGGCAAACTCGTTTCGCTTGTCCGGAAAAAAGCAAAAGAAAAAACATCTGAAGAAAATAAAAGCTTCATCATAACCGACGGCCCTCCGGGAATCGGATGCCCCGTGATAGCTTCCATTACAGGCGCTGATGCTGTTTTAATCGTAACCGAACCTACGCTTTCAGGCGAACATGATCTCGAAAGAATCGCTTCGCTAATTAAGCATTTCCGCATACCTTTTTTTGTATGCGTGAACCGCTTTGACGTAAACGAAGAAATTACTTCACGTGTTGAAAAAAAAACTCTTGAACTCGGAGGCATAGTTGCGGGCAAAATACCTTACAGCAAAATATTCACACAGTCACAGATCCGAGCCCTTACAGTCATGGAATCGGACTGCGTTGAAATTAAAAATATTATTAAAAATATATGGGAGAAAATATGTCACAGAATGATGACGATTTAATGTTAAAAGAAAGACTCAAGGGAATTAAAAAGAAATTCGTTGTATTATCAGGAAAAGGCGGTGTCGGGAAAAGTACCGTATCAGTAAATATAGCGTGCGCTCTCGCGGCGAAAGGATTCAAGACAGGACTTCTTGATGTTGATGTTCACGGACCCAGCGTTCCGACTATGCTCGGGCTTACCGGCGCGAAACTCGTTTCAACCGAAAAAGGAATTGTTCCGGCTGAGATCGGATGCATTCCGAACCTGAAGGTTCTCTCTGTCGGTTTTCTTCTCGGAGAAAAAGACGCTCCTGTTGTATGGCGCGGCCCGATGAAGACCGGCGCCATCAAACAGTTCATAAAAGATGTTGAATGGGGGGAGCTCGATTATCTGATCGTTGACTGCCCTCCGGGAACAGGCGACGAACCGCTTTCAGCAATTCAGCTTCTCGACAATCCTGACGGAGCTGTGCTCGTCACAACTCCGCAGGAAGTATCAGCCGCAGACGTGCGCCGTTCCGTAAATTTTTGCAAGATGCTCAATCTTCCGGTTGCCGGAATAATTGAAAACATGAGCGGATTCGCCTGCCCTAAATGCGGAGAAGTATATGACATATTCGGAAAAGACGGCGGCGAAAAAATAGCAAAGGACTATAGAATTAATTTCTTAGGCAAGATTCCGATAGAACCTGAACTCGGCAAATGCGGAGATGCCGGGGTTCCTTATGTAAACAGAGCAGACTCACACGCGTCAAAAATTTTCACACACGTTGCGGAAGTTCTCACTGAAATTAAAAAATAAGGAGATTGATTATGATTAAAATAGCGATACCTGTACATGACGGAATGCTTAATACTCACTTCGGTCACTGCGAGAAATTCTCGATAATCGACGCTGATGAGACTGCAAAGACAATCTCTCAGACAAGCGAACTTGAAGCACCTCCGCATGAGCCCGGACTTCTTCCGAAATTTCTCGGAGAACGCGGAGTCAACATGATTATAGCGGGAGGAATGGGCGGACGCGCTCAAGATCTTTTCGCCGAAAGAAACATAAAAGTGATTTTCGGCGCTCCATGCGATACACCTGAAAATCTTGCTAAGAGTTATCTTGAAGGAAAACTCGTTACAGGCGCGAATGCATGCGATCATTGATCGGCAAAAGGCTTCCATAAAGGAAGCCTTTTGCCGATTATTATAAAGATATTGATATCAAGAAAAGAGAATACTGAAACTATGAAAGAAACTTACGTTAAAAAAGCGCTGAATTATTTTGATTCTGGATATGCATGCTCTCAAGCGGTTTTGCTGGCGTTTTCATCCAATTACGGAATCGATGATGAAACCGCAAAAAAGATTTCGTCAACCTTCGGCGGCGGCATGGGTCGCTTGCGTCAGAAGTGCGGCGCACTCACAGGCGCGTTCATGGTTCTGGGTTTAGAATTCGGCAATACTGAACCGCTCGACATGGAAACAAAACTTTCAGCATACGCGAAAGTACGCGAACTCGATAAACTTGCTGAAGAAATTTACGGAACGACCCAGTGCGCGGAAATTTTAAAAAAATATGTCAAGAGCACGGATGAAGTTGAACAGAGAAAGCATCACCAGATAATATGCAGAAAAGTAGTCGGTGACGCTGCCGCTTTGGTCTACAGCATTATCAAAGATAATAAGTAATTCCCGAGTATCAGCAGACAATAAAAGGCTTCTTGCGATGCCTTTTATTGCAATTTCCTGTTGCGTATTGAAAACATCGCTTTACATGGATCGTTACTGATGCCTTTTAAATCCAGTTGGGCATGGATCAGTGCTCAGACTTGTTCACCTCTGAGTACGTTTGGAAAAGTTATCGCTTTTTTATCACTATGATGATAGCGATATTAATTCAGCTAGTTAATTTTTAATTTCAGAAAAATGTGACAAGTGAACACCATCATTTTATAAATCATACGCAGACAAACTCATGAAATGATCACAGTAACTAGTTAATGCTTGCAAAATATTCAAAGCACTAATATAAACGGAACACATAGATTTTAACTTTCAATTTATTATAAACGAGACATTGTATTATTTCTGAAACATTTTAAATTCAATTTTTTTTTACAGGAGGTGTTTAATGAATACATTCTTCAGGTTTGTTTTAAATAATTTTCTCATATTGATAATACTAAGTGCTCACATTTCTCTTCTCTCAGCGGATAGTAATTTAACTTCAACTGGGAAGAAAACCGCTGCAGCCACATGCCCTTTTACAATTGGTTATATTGATTACAACAATCACCCTTCAGAGGATTTTTCATGGTACTATGTCAAGGAAGGCTTCGAAGAAAACGATTTCGAAAAACATATGATCTGCGTGGTTGACGGAAAACAAACCAAATGGATGCGCCTGAACGGAAAAGACTTTCCGTTAAAACTGACTGAATCAACTCAGCAGATTGAATCCGAAACTATGGGCAGTACATTTTATGAAATCTACTCAGCAGGTCCATATAAAATTCAAATGAATTATACAACAACATATGATCCCGCTTTAGGCAATAAAGGCATGACATACGATGTTATTATTGTTGTTATAAAAGGTAAAAATGAAGTTTCAATTAAGTGCAAATGCTTCATCATGGAATAAATTTATCACATGGCAGAACTGAAAATATTCCACAAACGGATTTTCATCATACATTATCAGTCTTGACTTTTTGCATCTTTTCATAATATAATTAGTATCAAAGGTTTTTATTATAACACTGATATTAAAGTAACATATCCGGAGGATATTTTATGAAGAAATTAATGTTTTCTTTACTGCTGTTTACAACAGCTTTCTCGCTGAGTGGTCAAAACAGACTCAACGTGTCGATTACTACCAACGCACCTGACGCTACTGTCACAATCGACAACAGAATCACTCAAAAACTTCCAACTAATATTTCATTAAAAAAAGGTCCGCATACTTTTGTATTTGTAGCTCCGGGTTATGTGACCGGCATCCTCAAAACTTCCGTAACAGAAAGCAATGCTGAAAACATCAACCTCAATCTCGAAAAAATCACAGGCTTCACATTAAAATTTAATATTTCAAATATTCCCGATGCAAATATTACCGTTAATAATAAATCTTTTACAAACGGCAGCCGTCTTCCGGAAGGAAAATATAAGGTAAAAATTACAGCTCCCGGTTATCAAACTTTTCAGACTTCTGTCGATCTCAAATCCGACCAGACAATTCCCGTTACTTTGGAAGGCAAAATATCAACTCTCACAATAAAAGTTTCAAAGGCCAAAGGAAGCAAAATTTTCATCAACGATTCAGAAGCCAAACCCGTTAACAAGTTGAAGAACGGTTTTTATATAATAAAAGTCACTGCCCCGGATTATATTGACTATCAGACAACAATTAACCTCTTAGGAAACAAGACTCTCAATGTGGCGATGCAAAAATCAACAACCGCTGATGTCTCCGAATCTACCCAGCCCGCAGTTGACTTAAGCGAATCAACAAAAAGGGTAAATCAAATAATTGCTTCTGTTAAACCCACTTTTCCTCCGCATAAGGCTGTAAGTCAAAGATACAAGAATCAGGCTTATGTAATCCGCCTTGAACAACCCGAACATCCTGTCGGACACTTTAATATTATTCTTCAATTGGCGAAGGTTGAAAACGGACCGGATGTAGACATTCACGGAAAATACGATAAAAATGAAAAAGCATGGTTGTTTGAAATATCAAAAGGATACACGAAAACCCCGGAGCTTTATTATTATTTTGCGGTCAATTATGTTAATCCTGAAAATTATACCGTTTGGTTTAGAATTAATGAAAAGGATGACCCAGATTTAAAAAAAACAAAATGGTTTAAAACAACTTTCATCGATGAACCGAAGCCTGCCGAAGTTGTTCCTGTTAAATCTGATGAAGAAATATTGAAACAGACTTTATCTCACAAATATCTTGATGAACAACCGGCAAATAAACCTGTTTCAATTCAGCTTGAACAAAATCCCGTGGATAAAAGCGGTTCAGCCAAACTAT
>JAKPJF010000088.1 GCA_029554345.1 Spirochaetota bacterium
CGATAATTGAATGTTTCTTTTCCGCAGAATTCCATTTGTTTAAAAATTCTTCAAGACTGCGGTACTCTCTCAAAATTCCTTTTTTTGTGTATTCCTTTAAGCTCTCAATTATCAGTTTTCCATTATCACCTAAATACTGAACTCTTTCATTTAATACAGAAACATTCACTCCTGCAACATATACTTTTTCTTTCGGGCCTTCTGTAATCTCGCCTCCGTCAACAATTACCGGTTTTTCAGTAATACCATATTCTTCGACTGTATCAAAAATTACTTCCTCACCGGTAGCGGGATCAATGACATCTTCATCAGAATTGATATCTTCATCGGTCAAATCTTCTTCGCCGGATATTGTTTTAACCAAAACAGGTTCACCGTCATAGATTGGATCGGCAAAAAGGTCTGTTACATTACGGAAATCCATTATAGTAAAATACCTTTTGTCGAAATCCTCATTGATTCTCGTACCGCGTCCAATAATCTGCTTAAACTCCGTCATAGACGTAATAATAGAATCAAGGACTATCAGTTTGCATGTCTGTGCATCCACTCCCGTGGTCATCAGCTTCGAAGTCGTCGCAATTACGGGATATACTTCTTCTGGGTTTATAAAATTATCTAGCTCACGTTTTCCGATCTGATCGTCTCCGGTAATTCTCATAACATATTTACTTGATTTTGCGGATTCTTCCGGATTGGCATTTATCAGAGCTTGGCGCATTCTTTCTGCGTGTTCAATATCAACACAAAATACAATCGTTTTATCCAAGGGGTTTGTCTTTTTAAGAAACTCAGTAACCTTTTCTGCAACTTTCTTCGTTCTTTCATCAATGACAAGATTGCGGTCATAATCTTTTATATTATAAAGCCTGTCTTCAACCGGATCGCCTTGAATGTCGCGGACAACTGAATCCGGTCTCCACCCTTCAAGATCAACATTTAAGCCGACACGGATAACTTTATAAGGAGCCAGAAAACCGTCATCGATACCCTGTTTAAGCGAATAAGTATAAATAGGTTCTCCGAAATACTTGATATTGTATTCGGGATCATCGATTTCAACTTTCTGAGTAATATCATTCCAAACTCCGTTTTCCTTCGGAGTCGCCGTTAAACCTATATGTGTAGCCTTTGAAAAATATTCAAGAATACTGCGCCACGCGCTGTCTTCTGCAGCACTTCCTCTATGACACTCATCAATAACAATTAAATCAAAAAAATCAGGACTAAATTCCCGGTACGCGTCTTTGTCCTCATCATAATTTGTAAGCCCCTGATAAAGAGCAAGATATATCTCAAAAGCTTTATCTATAATCTTTTTACGTATAACAGTCATCCTGTCTTTAAAATGCTTAAAGTCGCCTCTTTTTGCCTGATCAACAAGAGCATTACGATCCGCGAGAAAAAGAATTCTTTTCTTTGTTCCGCTTTTCCAAAGCCTGTAAATAATCTGAAACGCGGTATATGTCTTACCGGTTCCGGTCGCCATAACAAGGAGAATACGGTTTTGACCTTTAGCAATGGCTTCAACCGTTCTATTGATTGCTATCTGCTGATAATATCTTGGCTTTCTGCCGGAACCATCAAAGAAATAGTCAAAGGATGAAATATCTTCCTGTTCTTTAGTTACAATTCCCTTAAAATGTTTATACTTTTCCCAAAGCTCTTGCGGCGAAGGAAAATTATTCAAATCAATATTCCGCTCAATTTGCTTTGAATAGCCCGAACGGTCATGTTCTAAAAAGCCATCGCCGTTCGAACTGAAAACAACCGGGATGTCAAGAATCTCGGCATAATCAAGACCCTGTTGTAATCCCGCGCCTATAGAATGATTGTTATCTTTCGCTTCAATTATTGCTACAGGTATATTTGGTTTATGATAAAGTATAATATCTGCGAATTTTCTTTCACCTCGGGCAGTCTTGTTTCCTTTAACAAAAATACGGCCGTCAGTAAAATAAACCTCTTCTCTAATCTGTGTCTCAATATTCCAACCGGCTTTTACTAATGAAGGCATAATGAATTGAGTTATAATATCTCTTTCTGATAAGTCTTTCTTATTCATTTAAATCCCTCTATCTATCATACTCATTCCGATAACATTTATTAAAAACTCAAATGCTACTTACCTGATGTAAAAGGACACGATATCTTTCTATTTCCATGCTCTTACTAAAAAACTTTTTATATGACGATAATCCGTCTGTCAATATTAATATAACAATCAATTCTACCCCACACAAACGCGGAAACTCACACCTCAGAGGTGCAGGTTGGCATTTTTTAACAAAAACAATAAAAGAGGATTCGATATAAATGTTGCAAATTCCTTTGTTAAAGAAACGTTAATTTATTCTAGATTATAATTTTTCATTAATCAAATTGTCATACTTTGTCAGAATCAAAAGCACAATCTCAATACCTATATTTCTTGCCAATCTGAAATGTTCCTTATTTGAAGTGAACGAGTGCCCACCTTCAGCATGTAAAACATCTATATATTTATTAATTAAATTATTATCTGCACTGGACAATTCTAAGTTAACTTGAAGATATTTTCTGATATTTCCCATAGAACCACAGTTTTCTATTTTTGCTATTTCTTCACTCTTATATTTTGCTATCTTATTAGCTATATCAGTTAATAAATTTTCCATAAATGATCTCAAATTCCCAATCATTCCGCTTGACACAACAGTACTATCTGATAACAAATAAATATCTAGTTCATTTAAGAAATCATTATATTTTTCATCAAATTTTAAAAATTGTATTTTCTTTGAAACAGATTCTTTATCTCTATTAATTTCTATATTAATTTTATTTACACGGCTTTTAATTACGCTATAGCCATATTTAGATAATGAATTGATTATTGTATTTTTGAGAATTGTTTGATAGGAATCAGACTGATCGTATTTCTTTAAAATCCTAAGTAAAGACGCAATTTGCATAAGATCAAAGTAATTACTATATGAATCAACCATTTTACAAAGTATTCGGAAAATTCCAACTAATGACATCATTTCATGTTGTATTCGACCAATTAAAGAATCAATAGCGAGATTAATATAATCTAATTTTATCAAAGTATAAAAAGAAAGACCGGTACATGATATGAAAATTCTTTCTTTTTTTTCATTATTGGAATCATATATATACTCATAACCAAACAATATGTCTTTCATTAAAATATTAGAGAATTCTTCCTTTTCTTTATCATCGGAAAGACATGAAAACATATTTATCAGTGTTTCAGCATGTTCATATACTATTTCTTTTTTCTCATTTACATTCCATGTTGGTGTACCATTTCTAAGAGAAGATATTTCATTGCTAAATATTATTTCGATACAACTCTGAATCTCATAATCTTCCATATATATTCTCCTGATTTTCCTCTTAACCTATAATTCTATTTTCTAAATATAAATCTTTATAATCATTACTCAGACATTAAATCAATGTTGAATATTGGGAATTGGATAAATTTAGAATATTAATTAATTCGAACTTGGGTTTAATCTTTCAAGCATAATTTGACGTGGTCATACTGAAGCATATAAAATGAAAGCAGCAATAAACACCTAAGCGGTCTAACCTGATTACTTTTCTTCTAGTAGGCTCCGGGAAAGTTCCGAGAAGGATTAACAAAACTTTTTTCTCAAAAAATAAAAAAATAATCAAATCAGTGAAAAAATATAAATCAAATACGTTTTAACTTATGAAAATAAAATATAACAGGAGGCCTTATGGGCAAGATACATTTCGACCCTATCGTCAACAACATGTCTAGAAAGCTGGGTAATTTCGTTTACTCATCATGGAAAGGTATTAACGTAGTCAAACGTTATAGCAAACATTCAGCATCTAATTCTCAAAAACAAATTGAAGTCAGAAATGCTTTTACCGAAGCATCAGCCTTATGGAAAGCTCTGCCTCAGAAAATCAAATCCAGCTGGATCAAATCGGTTTATGGTATCGCGATGACGGAAAGAAACATGTTCATCAAAAAAAACTGCATTCCCATCAGAAACGGAAATCCCGGTCAGATTTCATTCGCAAACGGCGCGGTTTTGCCTCAATCAATCAATGCCGCTTCAGCTGATGCCGGAACTATAAAAATCACATATTCAGAAACAGCGGCGCCTCATCTTAACGCCGTCTTGATAAAAATAAATCAAGAGACAAACAAATTAGATTCGCCCCAATTCATTTACGACCTGAGCGCAAATAGCACAGAAGCGGAGATAAAAAATCTCGAAAGCAATCAAACATACTATCTTTACATCATCGCGGCGGAAACAACATTCGACAAATGCGAACAAATAAGCGAATCCGCAGGCTACAAAATAAAAGTAAGTTGAGAAAAGAATGAATGAGATCAACAACACCTAAACCATTCGGCGAAGCCGAATACAATATAAGCGCAGACTATCGCAGGCATTACGAAGTAATGCGCGATAGTTCTGTCGCGATAAAGAGCGGGCGGGGATTTCAAAAGGGGCGGGGCTGGCGACTGAAGCCCGGTCCCTTTTGATCTTTTTGCATGAGACCATGCAAAAAACGAATTCATAAGGCGAAGCCTTGTGTTGCCCTACGACACTCGGAGAAATCGAAGCCTTGTGAAGTACGCCTGACTCTCGGGCAATACGTCAGCCTTTGACAACAAGTCCGGTGACCGGACAAACCGGATTAAAAAGGTGCGGAGCACCTTTTGTGTATCACATGACACCATGCAAACAAGTTATTCTTGACTTTACCGGAATCCGACTAATAATATCAACAGATACGGGGGAGGAATAAATCCGCGGTCATTTTTCAAGATTTCGGTCAATCAAACCGGTCGATGCAAAACAGTTAAAAAAAATTAAAAGGATTTCAAAATGATTAAATCATCACATTTCACAAAAACATTATCATTCTTCAGCATGCTGGCAATCTGTTCGGTTTTAATGACAACAAAATCTTTTGCAGAAGATAAAAATGCCGACGTAATAAAAGCAGAAGCCGAGGTTTCTAAAACGAAATTAGAGTTGGATAATGCCGACAAAAAGCTATTTGAAACCGAGACAGAAATTAAAAACGCAGAAAAAGCAATAAAAGAAGGAAAAGACGAAATAAAACAAATAGAACTCAATGAAAAAGAGATAGAAAAAGAATATTCTGCAAACATTAAAGTGGCAGAGAAAAGAACAAAATCAAAAGACAAGGATGAGTCTGCCCAGGGGAAAGCAGAGACAAAAGAATTAAGTGCAAAGTTCAATAAAGAAATAGATGTGTTATCTTCAAAAAGAAAGCAAGCCATCAAGAAAATATCAACTGCCGAAAAAAAACTAACTAAAGCCCAAAAGCAAAAAGAATCTGATTCAAGCAAACGCAAAAAGGCTGAAGAAAAACATAAAAAAGCCGTTGAAAATCTTGATAAATTAAAAAAATCCGGGAAATAAACTTAATGCCGAACATTCATAACTGAATGTTCGGCTGTTTATCGGAACAAACACTTTGCGCTATCACCTGTTTCTTTATATTAACGAAACTGCAAAAGCGCAGATTTTTATCAGGAATTACATTGATCTGAAAATAATTCAGTCCATCCATTTTTCAGTAGTGTATATTTTTCGCATCTGCTTTTTTAATTCCGGAATATCTTTCTTTATAACATTCCAAAGAAGTAGTAAATCTATCCCGAAATATTGATGAATCAAAATATCTCTCAAACCGGCAATTGTTCTCCATTTGACTTCAGGGTAACGGCTTTTAAAATCAACCGGTATATTTTTTACTGCTTCACCAATTATTTCCAGACGTCTGCAAGCCAAATCCTGGAGTTTCATAGAACTACTGAACTCTAATTGATCGCAGTTACACATATAACCTTCAAGCAATTCGATGCTTTGAAGAATATGGTCAATATATAGTTTTGGATTTTTAACCATAAATTGATTCACTGCAATCACAGATATACTTCCGCATATCCGGAGCAACAGAATCATAAGTAAGCAGATCGATTCTGAAATTTGTTTTTTCTTCCAATAACGATTTCAATTCAATTAAGTCAAATAGCGACTTGTTATTCTTGTCATCAAATTCAATAAGAATATCAATATCACTTTCAGAAGTAAATTCACCGGATACAATCGATCCGAACAGACTGGCTTTTTTAACATCTGAAGTTTTTAAAACATCAACAATAGTTTTTCTAAGATGATTCCTATCCATATCAGACTTTTAACACTCATTTCTTTTTTTGTCTATTACAATTTCATTCACCTGTCAAATCGCATTAAGCAAGCAACTGACCCCTATTAGATTATAATGCATAAAACTTCGTGTACTTAATTTTCAATTGTATCTCCGTTTGAAGATCCAATTGAAAATTGTTTAAAGGAATATTTCACATTTCCATAAGTAATTTACATTTTTTCCAAGGAAAATATCTTGACTCATTCCGCAAAACGAAGGTACTGAACAGGTAAAAAAGGTTAAGGAGTATTATATGCCAATATCAAAAAAAACAGTAAGAGACATTGACATCAAAGGGAAAAAAGTCATCATGCGTGTTGACTTTAATGTGCCTATCAAAGGCGGAGTCATTCAGGACGACACTCGAATCAAAGC
>JAKPJF010000095.1 GCA_029554345.1 Spirochaetota bacterium
GCGAGAACGATTGATGCGGGCATCAGAAAAAGCGCAGTCACTAAAACTGCCGGAATGCCGAACAGTACTGCAACATCAAGTCCGATGTAACTTGTACCGATATGCGGAAAGTTTTTATTAATGAACTTTTTCATGCCTTCAGAAACAGGTATCAATGCCGAGCCCAATATTTCGCCCATCTTCGGCAGTATAAAAACAACAGCAGAAAAACTCACTGCAAGCGTCAAGAGTTCTCTGATCTCATATCCGCCCGCAATTCCGAGAAAGAGCCCTGTAACAAAACCTATTATCATTGGTTCTCCGGCAAGTCCGAGATTTTTTCTGATATGTTCGGGATCAGCTTTTACGGAACGCAGAAAAGGAATTTTTCCGATAATATAATCAGAAACAAGCGCTACCGGAAAATGAATAATTGCAGAGAGATGCGGAATACATATTCCCTTCATGCCGGATATTTTATTTACCAGCGGCGCGCTCCATTCAGCGAGTTTAAGCGTCAGAATAAAACTCATGGAAGAAATCGTTACGGCAAGTACTACTGAATTTGTCATAAACTGAATCAGCACAGCAAGAAAAATCACATGCCAGTAATTCCAGATGTCGATATTTACGGTTTTGGTTAATCGCGTCAGAAGCATGACAATATTAATAGCAATAAATATTACAAGCAGCAAGGGCGCCAGTTCATAAGTCCATGCTATTCGCGCAAGCGGAGGCCAGCCCGTATCAAGAACCGGCATATTCATTCCGGTCCGTGATATAAAAGCTTCTATCACGGGTTTGATTATTTTAACAAAAAAATCAAATGTCATAAATATTCCGATAAATCCGATTCCGAGAGTCAGAGCTGACCTGAGCGCAGTTGCAATTTTCATTCTGAAAATAAGCGCCATTATAAAAATAATCACCGGAAGCAGAACAAACGGCTGAAAGCTTAAAAAATATGTCAGAAATTTTTGTACAAGTTCCATCGGATTCACCCTTAATCCCTTATGCTTTGACTTATAATATATCAGTACAAATGAAATACTTCAAACTTCTATCATGATTTATGCAAAAATTAAAAAAGGCAATTATTCATTAAGTTCATTTATGCTTCATAATGATTTCATACTAATTTCATAATTGTCAGCAGAAATGAATTCAAGCATAATTCTTATTCTATTTGATTAAGAAAAGGAGACTATCATGAAATCTTTAAAACACTCTTGTCTTTGGTCATTAATCTGCATAATCAATTCCGCTTTCGGCTTTCTTTTTGCATTATCGCATGGTTTTTCTCAAATTCCAATGCAGTTTGGAATATTGGTTTTTCTCATTTTTTTTACACTATTTCCCCGAACACAAAGATATAAAACGATTAAAGATAATTCAATTTTATTCAGATCATTAATTATCGGATACATTATCAATTCCATACTTATTCCGGCACACTTTTTAATTGGTGCTTTTTCAGTAGATATTATTTCAACCGGCTCTTTAACTTTATCCAATTCATCAAACATCAGTTTAGCAACAACAAATTTCATCGAAACGTTTTTAATAACAATAACTATGGGATTATTACTGAATGTTATGGCTCTAATCATATCTGCATTCATATACTCTATTCAAAAAATCAGCATCAAGATATTTTGCGGGCAGAATATTTACAATACTCAGCAATAGAGGCAATGATATTATATTCCGGTAAGCATTCATTTATAATTGAAGGTAATAAAATGAAAAGATTATTCGATATAGCATTTTCTTTGATTGCATTGACTGTGTTCGCATTTCCCTCACTGTTAATTTCGACAGTTCTTGTAATCAGAGAAAAGCATCCGGTAATTTTCAAACAGAATAGAATAGGTTTAAATAAAAGAATATTCGCCATATACAAATTTCAAACAATGATAAACGAAGTTCCTACAAGAACTGGAAAATTTTTACGCAAAACCGGCTTAGACGAAATACCGCAGTTTATAAATGTTTTAAAAGGTGAAATGAGTATTGTCGGACCCAGAGCTTTAACCGACGATGATATCAAACGATTAAACTGGAACACCGAGACTTATTCATCACGATGGAAAGTTAAACCGGGCATATCAGGATTTGCGCAGATCTACGGCGGACAAAATAAGGAAACATCATGGTACTGGGATAAAAAATATATCAATCACTCAAACATTGCAATTGATTTCATAGTTGTTATAATTTCTTTTGCTATGAATTTAATCGGAAAACGCAGAGTGCGAAACATAATCTGGATAAAAAAGGACTTAAAATAAATGAAAGTTAAAATGATTCTGCCTTCACTTACTGAAGCAAAAAGCCCTTTTTTCAGACCAATTAAATACTCTTTATTTCCTCCGTTGGGGCTTGCAACACTGGCGGCATTTTTTGACGTAAATGATGAAATTGATTTACAGGATCAGCATGTCGAAAATTTAGATCTTAATGACTCTCCTGATCTCGTCATGATTCAAGTATACATTACCAATACTAAACGGGCATACTCAATAGCAAATCATTACAGAGCCAAAGGAGTTTTCGTCATCCTGGGAGGTCTGCATGTAACAGCACTGCCGGATGAAGCCGAAAAACATGCAGACACTATTTTTATAGGACCCGCAGAACAGACTTTACCTGCTTTCCTCGCAGATTTCAAAAATAAATGCACAAAAAAAAGATATGTTTCCGGAGAAGGACGGACAATACAAAATTTGCCGCCTGTTCGAAGAGACCTTATCAAAAGAAACAAGTATCTCGTTCCAAATTCTCTTGTCATATCAAGAGGATGTCCTCATCATTGCGGTTTCTGCTACAAGGATTCATTTTATAAAAACGGCATTTCTTTTTACACGCAAAGAGTTGACGAAATACTTCAGGAAATTTCACGTCTGAAAGGACGTCATTTATATTTTCTGGATGATCATTTATTTGGAAATCCAGGACTTGCCCGTGAACTTTTTGAAGGGATGAAAGGACTAAACAGAGTTTTTCAGGGAGCAGCGACTGTAAAGTCAGTCATAGAAGGAAATTTAATCGAAAAAGCAGCGCAGGCAGGCCTAAGAAGTATTTTCCTGGGATTTGAAACATTTTCTCCGGAAAATCTCAAGCAAAGCAATAAATTTCAGAATCTCAAATTAAATTATGAACTTGCAGTCAAAAGACTTCATAGTTTAGGCATTATGATTAACGGAAGTTTTGTGTTCGGATTTGACAATGACGATTCAGATGTTTTTAAAAGAACCGTCGACTGGGGCATAGAGAATTCTATAACTACAGCGACATATCATATTTTAACTCCATATCCAGGAACAAGTCTTTACGAATCAATGATGAATGAAGGACGTATAATAACAAACAACTGGGATCTCTATGATACCCGTCATGTAGTTTATAAAACAAAAGGATTAACTGCCGAACAACTCGAAGATGGTTATAATCAATCATATAGTGATTTTTACAAATGGAACAGCATTATTAAGTCATCTTTGTCTCATGATACTTTTAAACATATGATGAAACATCTATTATATTCGGCAGGATGGAAAAAACTTGAACCCGTATGGAAGTTCATAATAAACACAGGAGGATTGCAGAAAATGCTTCCTGTACTTGAAATGCTTCTATGCGAAGTTAAGGATAAAGCAGAGAAAGACAGATTTATTACTCAACAGGAATTAACATATGACTTAACGGATTATTGAAATACATATTTCACATACATCAAGGAGCGGAAGATTAAATTTAATTCCATTGTATTGACATATCTTTTAACCGCAGACATAATAGGTCGCAACATGTTTATTCTTTTTCCGGTATATACGGAATTCTGAAGTATTTTCTCTGTAATCCGGTTTACATTTTTTACTTCACGATTTTTAATGTACCTGATATCTTTATTAATGGTTGCATTATATTATTGAGACTGAATTATACGATTATTAATTATGAAAAGAATATTAAATACAATAACCAAATTGACCGAAGACATGAAAGGCGTCTGGGCCTTACTGAACAGCACCGCCGTTTATCTTGAGACCGGGCAAATGTTTGAAGAATACGAACTCATGTTTCAGATATGGAGAAAACTCCTTCTCATAAACCGCAATAACGCTGATGTTTTCAAAGAAGTCAGAGCAGACATCATTCTATTCAGAAAAGCATTGAGAAATGACGGACATGATCTCAGAATGTCCGGAAAAGATTTAAGGATCACCGGATTTAAAAGTGATGACTGTATTAAGTACGGATACAAACGCGCAGTAATTTATATCGGACCAAAAAGAATAAGTTATCTTACCGGTCAGCAAAATCATATAGATCTTGCCGAACATTTTTTCCGACTGCACGAACACACAGATGAAAAAAGCTATGACAACCTCCATTACATCTGGTTCAGATGGCATGAGAATTGTCTTGAAATAGCAGGTTCTGATACTGAAACAAAAGAGCATTTTGAAACTTTAACCAATATAATAAAAAGAAAAAAAATGATCGTTCTCAGCATGCT
>JAKPJF010000056.1 GCA_029554345.1 Spirochaetota bacterium
AAAAATACATCAGAGAAAGAAATGAAATTTTATCGGCAGTTGAAAATTTGTTATCAAACCAAATCAGATTACAACCAAACATTACAGCGGGTTTAAAATATTTGATAGAAGAAAGTGTAGATAACATTATTGAACATTCCGATTCCAAAAGAGGTTATCTATTTGGTCAGTCTTATCCTTCCAAAAAGTATATGGATATTTGCATAGCAGATAACGGCATTACTTTGTTGGGTAGTTATTGCAAAATGGAGGAAAATAAAATTACAGATCATTTATCAGCTATGAAAGCTGCTAACTTTGGCATTTCAACAAAGAATTTAACCGGAGCCGAAAACAGAGGTTATGGGATCAGAACTTCGAAAAAAATGCTTGTAGATGGTTTATCCGGAAATTATGTGATGCTTTCGGGTAATGCACTTTATTTAAAATCTAAAACAATCGAGCGTTTTATGGTCTTACCTGATATCGCTACCTGGCAAGGAACCATTGTCGCCATGCGAATACCTTATGTAAACGCGAACTTTTATTATATTGATTTTGTTGAATGAAATTGATGTATTAATTTTGCAATATGAAAGATAAAGTAATTGATATCACAGCATATATCGGCCGAGATTTAAAATCGAGAATCGCGGTGAGAAAGTTTTATGACAAAATCTCAAACGAGCAACGGACAACTGTGAAGATCGATTTCCGTAATGTAAACTTTGCCAGTCGAAGTTTTATGGATGAATTCTACAACATTTTTATTGCTAATGCTGATAAGAATGTTGAGTTGATAAATCTTTCTGCCGAAATCGAAGCTATGCTTGATGCTGTGAAGTCCACCCAGCACAGACCCAAAAATTCAGCAAACAAGATTTCGTCTCATCACGATGATATCAGATTTTCATCCATCGCTGAAGCCAATAAATATCTTGAAGCATTGCCATTCTCATAATTTTTTTTTGTTTTTCTTATTCGAATTGAATAATCTCACTCTGCGTAGATTTGTGCCTAAGATCAGCGTTGATCAGCGAGAAAAGAAAAAGATGGGTTCACGCAGATAAGTGCAGATTGAAAAACGCAGATAGGCGCAGATAAAATCCGCGTAAATCAGCGAGAAAAGAAAAGATTGTTTCCCGCAGATGGGCGCAGCACAAATCAGCGTAAATCAGCGAGAAAAGAAAAGATTGTTTCACGCAGATGGACGCAGATTGAAGATACGCAGATGGAAGCAGATAAAATCCGCGTAAATCTGCGAGAAAAGAAATGAAGATTTCACGCAGATGGGCACTGAATAAAGATACGCAGATGGACGCTGGTAAAATCCGCGTAAATCTGCGAGAGAAAGAAAAGATTTCACGCAGATGGGCGCAGCACAAATCCGCGTAAATCAGCGAGAAAAGAAAAGATTGTTTCACGCAGATGGACGCAGATTAAAGATACGCAGATGGGCGCAGATAAAATCCGCATAAATCAGAGAAAAAAAGAAGATTTCACGAAGATGAATTTTTTGTGTAAAAGGTATTTCATAAATCAAATTCTTGAAAATTTTATTGATGTTAATTTTAAAATTAACCAGAAAGTCCGGTTTTTACCTTACCTTTGAGAACAATTTAAAACAGAATGAAGAAATACCTGGAAGAGTTTCACAGAATGAAGTTGTTTCGGCTGCAAGACACCGTTAAAATTATTGGCAATGAAAAGTCGGCAAAAGATCTGTTGCGAAATTATAAGAAACAGCAATTGATTTGCCAGATTCGCCGCAATCTATACTCAGTAACCGATTTGGCGACAAAACAAACCCTAGCCACAAAATTTG
>JAKPJF010000062.1 GCA_029554345.1 Spirochaetota bacterium
AAACATTTTGTCTTAAACATGCTATTAATTCTCCGATTGTATTGATTTTATTGGTGTTTTGCAATTCCAACATAATCAACGCATTTGAGAATTAATAGCATTTTTCTTGTTTTCTTATGATTCTATGGGACAGCAGTGATAAAAAATAGAAAAGAAATCAGAAAACCAGTCATCGGATATTCGAAAAAACTTATTAATCTTTTGAACATGTTGTTTTCATAGGATGTTGAATTTGAGCCGGATTGCGAGAAGCAGATTAATGGATTAAAAAAATATTTGAAAATCCGGAAATAGGTGAAATGCTGGTTTTAACAATTGATGGTAATATAGTTGCAATAATTACTTTGCTATTAGGTTTATTGGGTGTCTTAAGAATGCTTTTGTCAATAAAGAAACAACCATCATCAATATCAAAAGAGGGAGTATGATATTTGAATTTTTAACAAAAGAACAGTTTACGGTTTGGATGTCCGTAAATGTAAAATCCCACGGCGGAATATGGATCAGGTTTTTTAAGGATAAGAAAATGAAATGCTTGACTGCGGAAGAGGCTTTGGATGCCGCTCTTTGCTATGGATGGATTGACGGTCAGATGAAAATGGAGAATGAAAAAAGCTACATTAAATATTTCGCTCCGAGAACTGAAAAAAGTAAATGGTCTGATAAAAATAAAGAATCTATAGAGCGTCTCCGCAAACAGAAAATGATGACCGAATATGGAGAAGAAGCTGTAAAAAAAGCAGTCGATAACGGGCAGTGGTCAAAAGCAAAAAACAAACCGGATTTTAACAAGATGATAACTGAATTTGAAAAACTGATCGGGAAGAATGCAGAAGTTTTAAATAAATATAGTAATGCTTCACCATCTGCCAAGAGGCGTTATTGTGCTTTTTATTTTGAAGCTAAGACAGCTGAAACAAGAAAGAGTAGATTGGATAAAATAATCAATGCATTAAATGATAATAGCAAAGGAATGCTTTATTAGATTTATTTGAATCATCAGTTCCGACTTGATGGGTTATTGAAGAATATGGTATGAGAAAGTTATGTCAGTTAATGATTAGTTTGCGATCACCGACGGAAAATAAACTGAAATGGACGTTCCTTTTCCCACTTCACTTTTGACATCAATCCAGCCGTTATATTTATCAACTGTATTTTTTATAATTGATAGTCCGAGACCGCCGAAATGTTCAGGATGCTTTGTGGAAAAGAAAGGCTCAAATATTCTGTCTTTGATTGCCGGATCAATTCCAATGCCGGTATCAGAAACGGTGATCATGAGAATATTTGAATCTGATAAAAATTTATCGGTGTCTGCAAAACTTGTTTCGATGGTCAAAACACCGCCGTCCGGCATGGAGTCCCGTCCGTTGATAGACAGGTTGAGAATCATTTGCTCAATCATTATTTTATCGGCTGAGATGAAAATGTCTTCAGGGGAGTTAATTATATTTATTCTGATTTTTCTGCCGGATATTTTCTGTATCATTATCTTCAAATTATCAATGAGCTTGTTGATGCTGAAAGTCTGTACGGAACTGTAGCTATTTCTTCCCATTGAAAGAAGGCGTCTGGTTAATTCTGATCCGCGGTCTACATATTCATTCATTAATGAAAGTTCATAGCGCAGTTTCTCCGCAGATAATTCGTTGTCGAGCAGCGAAGAAAGATTTAATGAAATAGCGGCTAATATATTGTTGAAGTCATGAGCGGCGCCGCTTGCGATCAATCCTGTCAGTTCAAGCTGCTGAATCTGATTAAACCGGGTTTCATATATCCGTTTCTCGCTTACATCATTAAAACAGAAAAGGATCAGCTGTTCACCTAAAACCGTTATCTTCGATAAGGAAACTGACAATGTTTTAGCTGTTATAAAATTTCCGTCACTTAGCTCAACGTTGATATCAGTGTCTAATATTGATTTGCCGGTATTTTTTATTTCGCGGAGAATTGATAGAAGTTCACATTCTGAACAATCTTTCTCATTGTGATTTTTAATAGACATCGAACATTTTAGAAAATTTCCGACATGAACATTGAGTTCGCCGTTTGATTTTGAACTCGAAAAATCAATAGCAGCCCGGTTTGCTCTTCTGACATTGAAATCGTTATCAAGGAGGATTATCCCTACCGGCGCATCTTCATAAAGTGAAAGTAATTCCCTTTCTGTATTTCTTATGCGCGTGATGTCAATGACGCTGAAAATCGCCATCTCTTTGCCGAGAGAAGGTGTGTTCAGAAGTCTTACTATAACGTCTTTTATTGATCCGTTTTTTGTGAAGTATCTGGTTTCGTCTTCAATAAATCCGGTTGACGATATTTGAGAAAGAATTTTATCTCTAAAATCATTAAAGTCGTTTTCTGATAAATGAATATCGCGGAATGATTTTCCAAGAAGTTCTTCCGGCTGATATCCGGTTAGTTCATACAGGGATTTATTTCCTTCAACCAGAATTCCGTTATTCATAACACCAAGTCCGATGGGGCTTAACCGGTATAAATCCTGAATGAGTGTGTTTTTTTTCAAAAGCTGGCGTTCGGTTTCTTTTATGCCGGTTATATCAATTGCGCAAAAAATAATAGCATCATCGCTTAGAGAAGGAGCCGCCGTCCGTCTTATAATAACATCGATTATTGAACCGTCTTTTTTGATATAACGTGATTCTATTTCCGAAAGATTTCCTTCTGCAAGCAGTTGCTGCCTGGTTTCTTTCATTTGAAGGTATTCTTTGTTGTTGACATGAATCTTTTTGAGAGTTCCGCCTATAAGTTCGGATGGAGAGTATCCGGTCATTTCAAAAAAACGTTCATTAGCTTCAGTCAATACACCGTTTTTGGTGACTCCGAGAGCATAAGGTGCGAGCCTGTACAATTCACTTATATATCTGTTTTTGTCCAGAATCTCATTTTCTGCTTTTTTTCTCGCCGTAATATCAAGAACGAAAATAATAAACACGTTTTCGCTGAAAAGTTCAACGCGCGTTGAACGGACCTCGACTGTAATCTCTTTGCCGGAAAGAGTAACCCAAACCTGTTCTAACACCGGAACGGTTTTTTTGTTCATCAGATCAAACAGACGGTTGGTGCTGGTTTCGTGATAATCGCTTCTTACAAAATCTTTTAATAAATGAGAATAAAGATCTTCTGCCTTCTCGGCTTCGAGCATTTCAACGGCGGCGGAATTGGCGTACATCATGCCTGAAAATTTAAAAACTAAAATCGGAACCGGTGCCGCTTCCAGTGTCTGATAAAAGCGTTCGTTGACATCGCGAATCTTGCAATCGGCGGAAACCTGCTTGAGCATGTTTTTCGATACGCCGAGGTAAAGATATTTGCCGCTCCTGTCTTTGACCATTGCAGAAACATTGGCGAAAATAATTGTGCCGCCTTCACTGTCGGATGCAACTGTTTCGTAATAACGTATGACGGGTGATTCGTCACCGGATGATATCCTTAGCAAGTCATCCTGAATAAACGATTTGATGAGACTCCATGAAGGTAATCTTAGTGGATATTCTATTGAGCGGGAAAGCAGTGAATCAAAGGGAATGCCGATAATTTTTTCTGCCACTTCGTTGATGTAGTTGTAGTTGAAAGTGTCTGGATCTCTTGTCCATACTGCGTACGGAATATGTTCACTAAGAAAAAGAAAATTCTCCTCACTTTGATTCCATGCCGAAATCAGAAATTCAAGCTGAAGCTTTAATTCTGCCTGTCCGAACATGTTGTAAATAAGCATTTCAAGGCGGTTGGTTAAATATTCTCCTACATGTAAAATTGCAAGCGGACTGGCGGCAAGGGGTCTTATGGATTCGGCATAACGTCCCGTGTCAATAACGACGTATGGTGAATAATGCCCTTTTGATACCAGAGTAGTGACTAATTGATGTACCCAAAATTCTGAAAATATGTCATCGATAATAAGAAGATCAATTTTTTTAAGTGATAAAATTGTATAGAACTGAGATATGTCATCAGGAAACAGCACCTGTGTCTGAAGCGGAATGTTTTCCCCTGAAAGGAATGATTTTACTGAATCTTCATATCCGCAATAGACAACAAGATATGGTTCTTTACGCATCATAATTAGAGTCATTATAAAATGTCTTATTTTCATCCGCAAGCCAATTTTGAAATTCTATTATTTAATCAGGAAGAGTGAGTATGTCCGCATATAGAGTAAGAAAATTATAATTTAAATCAGATTGGAATTATATTGACATTACATATAATTTAGGCTTCTGTTTTATGGATAATAGTCATAAAATTCGGAAACTAAATGAGTCAGCAAATAGTTATTGTCGATGATGATGAATACATGATAAGCGCTATTACGGGAATATTGCTTCGCGAAGGTTTCAGCAATGTCGCAGGTTTTATTGATCCGTCTCTGGCCGAAGAGCAGATTAATTCAGGTATGGTATCATGTCTGATTCTTGATCTTGGGCTTCCATATGTTAATGGAGAAGATATATTATCGCGTATCGTTTCATCTCATCCGGAAATTCCTATTTTGATTTTGACCAGCGATGACGATCCTGAAACAATCGTACGGTGTATGAAGGCGGGTGCTTCGGATTATCTGATTAAGCCGATTCGCCCGGAGCGGTTGATATCATCGCTTAATAATTTGATGACTATAACCCGTCTCACAAGAGAGAATGAGTTTCTCCGTTCGCAAATTGCCGATACTTCTTCTGTTTACAGCGGTTGCGAAAATTTTATAACGAAAGACGAACGGATGAAAGGTATTTTCAGCTACATAACGAATGCTGCAGCTTCTCCGTATCCGTTTCTGGTTACCGGTGAAACCGGCACTGGAAAGGAGCTGATATCAAGAATAATTCATGACAAAAGCGGGCGTTCGGGTAAATTTATTACGGTAAATGTTTCGGGACTTGATGATAATGTTCTTACCGATACTCTTTTCGGTCATGCAAAGGGAGCATATACCGGGGCTGCCGGATCCCGAAACGGTCTCATACGTGAAGCTGAAGGCGGAACGCTTTTGCTGGATGAAATCGGCGACATTTCGCACCAGTCGCAGGTGAAACTGCTTAGACTTCTTCAAAGCGGAGAATATTATCCGCTCGGTTCGGATAAATGTCTGAAATCAAACGCAAGAATAATTGCCGCGACTAATAGAATCCTTCCTAACCTCATTGAAGCGGGAGAATTCCGGAATGATTTGTTTTTCAGACTCAAGACGCATTGGGTTGATATTCCTCCCCTTAGAAAAAGAAAAGGCGATATCGAACTTCTTGTAGCTTCTTTCGTAAAAAATGCTTCTAACATTCTCGGCAAAAAAGCTCCGTCATATCCTCACGAGCTGATTAACCTTCTTTCTTTGTATGACTTTCCCGGCAATGTCAGAGAACTAGAGGGGATGATTAACGATGCAGTAGCCCGGTGCACTCATGGAATTCTATCTCTTGAATCTTTTCGAAAGCATATATCCAGTGTGTCCGGAGAAAATGTTAAAATCGAACGGAGAAAAGACTGCATCAATATTATTGATGAACATTTGCCGACACTTGAAGAAATAGAAAAAGAACTGATCAAAAAGGCAATGATTCTCTCGAATAACAACCAGAGTTCAGCGGCAACCATGCTTGGAATCAGCCGGCAGACGCTCAACATTAAACTTAAGGCGATGCAGAGTTAATCAATTATTCGCAAGTGTGCCGTTTTCATTTATAAATCTGATGGTTTTGTCGATTTCCGCTGCGCCGAAGGATTTTGATACACAACCGGCATAACGGAAAGAACCCATTCTTTCAGCAATTATACTTTCCGGACATGACGAAAAGAAAACAATCGGAATATTGCGGATTTTTAATATCTGTTTTGCCGCTTCAATTCCGTCAATTCCCCTGCCGAGATTGACATCCATCAGAACGTATTGAATTGACCGGCATTCGTCCGCATGTCTTACAGATTGTTCGCCTGTAGGACATAGTGTTACTGCATAACCTAATTCTTCAAGATCCATTTTCTCGGCAATAGCAATAATTATCTCATCCTCAACAAGCAGTATATGGTTTGAATCCTTCATAACACGTCCTTGTAATAGTATGAAGATTTTTTCATTCAGATGATCTTTCACCCGTAACCGATGAAATCATTTCCTTGCTTATGTTAGCATTTTCATCGAAAAGAACCTTGTCCGAGTCCAGAATTAATACGAAATTGTGTTCCTTTTTTCCGATTGAATGTACCATCTCAATATTGACGTGTAATCCGACTTTTGGAGGAGGTTCGATTTCTGATTCATCGAAAGTGATGACTCCGCGAATCGAATCAACCAGCGCGCCTGCAATAATATTTTCTCCGTCAATACATGATTCGACAATAATAATCGCGGTATCCGCTGAATAGTCTAAATCGTTAAAGCCGAATTTTTGGCGGAGGTTGATAACCGGAACAACGCTTCCCCTCAGATTCAGCACGCCTGTTATATACTCGGGCATTCCGGGAAGGGGCGTGATTTCAATTACTGACAGTACTTCACGGGTTTTGAGTACATCAAAAGCGAATATGGTTTTTTCGAGAACAAATGTCAGGTATTGCATTCCTTTCGCGTTATCCATATTTGTCTCCTTAATATCTTTCAAATTCACCGTCTGCAGAATCCGCCTTGCCCATTTCTATGTGAATACCTTTGTGTAAGTTGTTGGATGAATGCGGTTGTGCCGTATAAATTGAATGATTTGTGAGATGTGCCGCGTCATTATGATGATTCAATTTGATTGAGGCGGTATAATTCCGAGCTGAGCCGTTGTTTTCTCCGGTCTTCAGAAAAATGATTGCACCTTTCATCTGTTCTGTCTGACTTGAAAGTTCTTCCGCTGTAGCCGTGAGTTCTTCTGCGGCGGAAGCATTCTGCTGAACGACGGTATTCAACTGCTGAATAGCGCTGTTGATCTGCTGAATTCCGTTCGCCTGCTCGCCGCTTGCAGCATTTATCTCTGCGACAAGTTCGGAAGTTTTCTGAATATCCGGAACAAGCTTTGAAAGCATTTCTCCCGCCTGTTCTGCAATCGATACGCTCGTGTTGGAAAGTTCGCTGATTTCACTTGCGGCATTCTGTGAACGTTCGGCAAGTTTCTGGACTTCACTTGCGACTACGGCAAAGCCCTTGCCGTGTTCTCCTGCACGGGCTGCTTCAATTGAAGCATTGAGTGAGAGTAGATTTGTCTGACGCGCGATTTCCTGTATTATAGAAATTTTATCCGCGATATCCTTCATCGCTTTAACTGTCAGCTTGACTGCTTCGCCGCCTTCCTTCGCGTCATTTGCGCTCTTTATGGCAATCTTCTCAGTCTGGCTGGCGTTGTCGGCGTTCTGCCTGATTGTTGCAGTCATCTCTTCTACGGAAGAAGAAACTTCTTCAACGCTTGCGGCCTGTTCGTTTGATCCTTGTGACAACTGCTCGGATGAGCTTGATATCTGGACTGCACCGGAAGAAACTTGATCTGAAGAATTGTCAATAATTCCGACAACTTTCATGATTGATGAAATGATTAATAGAGCAAAAGAGATCGATATTACTACTGCGGCAATAGTCATAGCTATCATGATAATTGCAGTTTTTTGCTGCTGCTTCAATCCATTTTTATTCTCTTCAAGCGCTAATTTATTATTGTATTCAATCAATTCTCCAAGAGCTTCTTCGGTTTCATTGATGACAGGCCTTAGTTTTTCGGCCAGATATTTATTAGCCTCCTCATTCTTGTTCGAAAATACCAGTTCCAGAAACGCTTTTCCCCGTTCATTATATTTCGCATAAGCCTCCTCGAATTTTTTATAAATTTCCGCTTCTTTATCATCTGATATTGAGCTTTTATACTTAGCCATGTTTTCGTTGATTGATTGCGTATATTTCTTTCGGTTGTCATCTATACCTTTCATAATCTGACTATCAGTTTCTATTACCAGTCGATAATTTCCCCGGCTTCTCTTCAGCAAATTGGCATTTGCTTCCGCAAGCTGTTTAATCGGAACAAGATTTAAATCGTACATCGCCGACAACATTTCTGATATTTTAGATGAGCTGAAATATCCGACCTACGCCGGTTGTAAATGTGAAGACGGAAGCGACTGTGAATGCAGCGAGAAGTTTGGTGCGTATCCCGAGTTTCATTTAATATTCTCCTTATCTCTTTATGATATAAAAGAGATTCTAATCAGCCCGGGTACCTGTTGTTTCGAGACTGATGTTCTGATAATACGCGAGACAATCTGCATCGATGCAGGTTTCTTCCGGCCGAATAGCATTGGCTATAATACGATATGCAGCCGGAGTGATTACACTTATTGCATACAGTCGGGCATAAGCTTCATTGTTTTTTAGCAATGGCCTTAAATCTCGAAGCGGAGAGTCCTAAGAATTGACAGTGAATCATCAATCATTAATACTTTCTGATGCATATTGCCCCGCGTATAAATTATATAGCAATTACTGTGCCATAATTTATAATACGAATGATATGTGAGATTTGGTTGATAGATATGGTTCCGGATGATAATGTTTTAAACAAATATTATTGATCATACAATTTCATGAGACATAAGTTGTATTTAGAAACTTAATATGACATAATATTCAAAAAGAAATAGTTTAAACCCATGTAATAATTTCTTACAATTGGCAGTGAGTGTAAAGAAAATAGACAGTACTTAAGCGGGGTTAGTTATCATAACAATAAAATAACCCCCGGTTTTATTTTATTGGAACAGTTTCTATTATTGACTCAGAATAATAATCATTGCCGAATTTATCTATAGCTATAAAAGCCCACTTGACTTTGTGCCCGTTTTTGTCATAACCGCCGTGCCAATTAGGACTGCATTTTCGAATCTCTCCAGGTTTAATCCATTCTTCTGCGGGTTTACCTTTATCGTCTCCGTATTACTTTAACACAACTTCTTTCTTGTCAGATTTTATAATTTCTCCGATTACGCGGGCATTGTCGCCGGAAGCTTTAAGAGAAGAAATTATCGAATCGGCATCTGTCTTCGCCGCTATAATCATAAGGCCTATGCCCATGTTGAATGTAGTGTACATTTCGCGTTCATCCACATTTCCGATTTTCTGAATCAGCTTGAATACGGCCGGAACTTCGTATGAATTCTTTTCAATTACGCAGGCAGTATTTTCCTGAAAGATTCTCGGAACATTTTCGTAGAATCCGCCGCCTGTAATGTGTACGAGACCCTTAAGCGGAGTGCCTTTTTCAATGATTGAAAGAACCTGTTTGCAGTATATCCGTGTGGGGCGGAGAAGTTCTTCGAAAAGAGGTTTTCCGAATTCGGGTATATTGTCGTTTATTTTATTTTTTGCCACATCGAAGAATATTTTTCTTACGAAAGAAAATCCGTTTGAGTGAAGTCCGTTGGAATCCACTCCGATTATTACATCGCCTTCGGTGATTTTTTTGCCGTCGATCATTTTGCTGCGGTCAACAACTCCAACAGAGAATCCTCCTATATCATAATCGTCATCAGGCATCACGCCCGGATGTTCGGCTGTTTCGCCGCCGACCAGAGAGCATCCTGCCTGAAGACATCCCTCGGCAATTCCCTTAACTATATCTACCATGACGTTCTCTTTGAGTTTTCCGCAAGAAAGGTAATCGAGAAAGAAGAGCGGTTTTGCTCCTGAAACCAGAATGTCATTGACGCACATCGCAACCGCGTCTATTCCTATCGTATCGTGCTTATCTGCCATCTGAGCTACTTTGAGTTTGGTTCCGACTCCGTCGGTTCCGCTGACAAGAACGGGTTCTTTCATTTCCGGAAACGATGCATTATAAAGTGCTCCGAATCCTCCGATATCGGATATGACATTTTTATCAAAAGTTGCTTTGACAAGAGGTGAAATCTTTTTTACAAAACTGTTTCCTGCCTCGATGCTTACTCCCGAATCTTTATATGTGATACCCATTCTTCCTCCTGCGGTGTTTTGAGACCGCGTAATTAAAATGAATTATGCCTAAATGTTGACAAGCATTTTTCTCTTTACAAAAAGAGCTCGTTTGCTATCGGTTTTTTGCGGGGTCAGTATGCCTTTAAGTAATGTTGAAATAAAAAATCTAATTGATAAACTCAGAACAAAATTCGATGAATATGCCTTCACCTATTCCCCGAAATATTTTGACCGTGGCGCCTTTGAATCAAGGCTGAAATTCGCCGAGACAAAGAAAATGAATCTCGAAGCATTTATTCTCGCTGAGATCACAAATTTTGAAAAGATAAAATCGGACTATGAAAAGAAGCAGGGACAGGGAGAGGTTTCCCGTAAAATAGATAATCTTATTGAGGCGCAGATGAAGGCAGTCGCGAAATATCCGTCTGTCAGACTGCATCATCATTGCGGTGTTGAACTTCCGCATTTTGTCGGTGCTGTAAACGTTTTGCTCGAAGAATATCTGCCTGTGCTGTGGCTGGTTCTTTCTGATAATTCGTACCGCGATACTTTGAATGAATTAGAGCAAAAGCTTTCAGAGTTCGCTCTTGTCAAGGGCGCAAAGCCGCCGAAAAAATGTGAAGATTTGATACATCTGTTTACATATGCCGAGCTCAAAGATGTAGAAATTGAAAAAATCAGAAATAATTTTATGAAAGAGTGCGCATTCCTGCTTCATGATGCGCTCGATTTTTGCGTCAAGATACTTGAAATCCGAAATTCTGAACTTGATCAGCCTGTGCGTTTTGACAAAATGCATCAGAGTGCCGAACGCAGAAAAAAAATTACGGAACATTTTTCAGGACGCACGGGATACGGCTGTGCGCTGAAAATAAATGAATACATCGATTCTTTAATTTCGGATTTCCGTCTCGGAGCATTCAGGCGGCGCGCTTAATTTTTCCTTTTCAGGCATATGAGCGAAACGTCATCCTGAAGATTGTTGTATTCCGTAAATTCATAAACCGTTCCGAGAATCGAGTGTACGATATCAATAGAATTTTCGTGGGCGCATTTGGCGAATGAATCTATCAGTCTTTTCGTACCGAAAAATTCCTTTTTGCTGTTTTGCGCTTCGGTGAGTCCGTCCGTATAAATAAAGAAACAATCACCTTCCTTGATGACAATTCTTTTTGTTTCATATTCTGATTTATCAGAGAGACCGAGAAGAGGGCCCGTATTGTCTATTCTGAAAACTTTATTGACCGAATTGTCGTAGAAAACGCATGGCGGGTGACCTGCAGAGGCATAGGTTACAGTTCCGTCGGAAATATTAAGCTGGCACAGAACAAGGCTTGAAAAATAATATATTTCCTTCATGCTCTGCATTATTGATTTGTTGATATAGTTTATCTGATGTTCTACATCAAAAATTTCTTTTGCAATTGACCGAATGATGCCTCTGATGGAACTTCCAACATATGATGAAGCGACTCCGTGTCCGGCGACATCGCAGATCACGACCTGGTATACTCCCTCGCGGATGTAAAATCCGTCAAAAAAATCCCCCGAAATATCTTCCATTGGAATAAAACTTGAAGCAATGTCATATCTGTCAATTTCCTGAAACTGCGGAAGAAGCGCAACCTGGAGAGTCCTGACTTTTGCGAGTTCCTTGCGGTCTTTTTTGATTTCATCTTTGAGCTGATCCTGCGCGTAGATGTCTGTACCTTTTATATTCACAAAGTCAAGGTATAGTGAAAGCAGGTCTTCGGATTCTTTAGGCATGGGAATCGAATTTTCGAGTATAATGTAGCCGGCATGCTGTTTATTGTAAAAAAGACTTTCTACCGTGCAGTAAATTATCTCTCCAGCTGGACTTTTGATTTTGATGCTTTGTTTGATTTTTTTTGCGTCGGAAAAGATTGAGAGTTTTGACTTTATTTTTTCATACTCTGCGTAATTGAATCCTTCGCGGAATATTTTTTTGTTGGAATATACAGAATCATTATCGCCGAAAAAAATTACTTCAATGAAAGAAGTATCTACAAAAGCCGTAATCTGAAAAAGAGAAGTGAGCATTCCATACTTGCTTGAAAGATTGATGTTGGTATTGATGAGAGAAGTCATTTTGAAAAGCTTGTTGTTTATATCTTTCTGACGTTCATAAAGTCCGATGACGGTTTTCTTATATTCGAGGTTTTTTGCCAGGAGCGAAATTTTGGAAGAAACTTCAAATGGAATAAACGGTTTTCTTATATAATCATTTGCACCGTTGCGGTATGCGGTTTCTATGTGGCTCGAGTCGCTTGCTGCGGTAAGCATAATGATAAATGCTTCATTAAGTTCTTTTCTTTTTCTGATGTCCTGGCACAGGCTTATTCCGTCGCCGTCAGGCAGAACAACATCAATAAGCATGATTTCCGGTTTGAAGAATAACAGCTTTGCTTCAAATTCGGCGATTGAAACGGCTGATTCGACACAATAATCATTTGAAAAAAGGTCAAGAAGAACCTTTACGACAAGCTTGTCGTCATCAAGTACAAGAATATTAACTCTATTTTCGCACGGAAACATGATGAGAATACTATGTACCAATTGATGAGTTTTTCAAGCATAATTTAAAGAAGAGTTATTAGTTGAGATTATTTTGCGAAAAAAGATGAAAGAGAAATTACTGTAGCAATTATAGTAAAACCGATTCCGAAAATCCATGTAAGCATAGCAAAACGCTTGTTAACGTCATCGAACCTCTTGTTGACGTCATCGAATCTCTTGTTGACATCTTCAAAGCGTTTATTGACATCGTCGAAACGTTTATCTATCTGTGAAAATCCGAACTGCATGGTTTCGTTTTGTTTGATTATCAGTTCGCGCTGATTGCGAAGTTCTTCTTCAACCCTTGTTATACGCTCAAAAATCTGCAAGTCATAAGGACGAAGATGGATTAAATTGTTATTAGAACACAACTTTTCCGAATTTTCTTCAAGATATGAAGCAATCTGTTCAAGCTGTTCATCTGTCAATTTCATTGCGGAACTCATCTCCCGCCTCAAGCTACTGATTTTTATCGCAATGTCAACGATATTACTGTGAATTAATACGTAATCCGGAAGATTATTATCAGCAAATTGAAGATTTTTTTTACTTGAATCCGGTTAATTAATTGAATTTAATCCACATCAGGATATTTTCTGCGAATCGCGCTTACCGTTTCATAGACTTCCGTGAATGACTCGACAAGCTCGGGATCGAAATCCTTACCCGAAGCATTGCGGATATATTCAAGAACTTCTTCTTCGTTCCACCTTTCTTTGTAAACTCTTTTGGAAATTAGAGCGTCGAATACATCTGCAATTGCGCAGATTCTTGCTCCAAAAGGGATTTCTTTTTCTTTAAGACCTTTCGGATAACCCGTCCCGTTCCATTTTTCGTGATGATTGAGCGCTATATCATGACACATTGCGTCAAGGTCGCTTGTATCCGGATCAAAGAGATCAGCACCGTATTTCGAATGCCTTTTCATTATTTTATATTCTTCATCGTCAAGCTTTGACGGCTTTTTCAGAATTTTGTCGGATATGGCGACCTTGCCGACATCATGCAGCATTGCTCCTATTTTGAGTATGTCTTTAAAACGCCTTCTGGTCGATGAATCGATTCCGTTTTTTCTGCTCCATGCATCATAAATTTCAACGCAATATGAACCGACTCTGTTTACATGATTGCCGGTTTCTTTAGGGTCTCTGAGTTCGCTCATTTTCACCATTCGCAGAATATTCTGTCTAGTCATCAATGCTCGTTCTACCGCGACTGATGCGTTAGCCGCTATAAAGTTTGCGAATTTTTCATGGTTTTCCGTAAAAGGTCTGATGTTGCC
Source organism: Spirochaetota bacterium (assembly GCA_029554345.1). Lineage (GTDB taxonomy): Bacteria > Spirochaetota > UBA4802 > UBA4802 > JAFGJZ01 > JAKJGA01. The sequence goes on from JAKPJF010000062.1 coordinate 13,791, forward strand.
TTCGGAATCGATCGAGTTTATAAGCTGCATCACTCCGACAGTTTTATTCTGGCTTGTCACAAGGGGAACTGCGAGAATTGAAATTGTTTTGTAATTGGATTTTTCATCAAAAGATCTATTCAGCGTAAACGGAAGAGTAGAGTCTGTATTATAAGCATCCGGAATGTTTACATTCTTGCCTGTGACGGCCACATAGCCCGCGATTGAATTTGTGTCTATAGGTACAGTCAGTTCGGAATAGATGTACTTATTTTTGTTTTGTTCTCTTTGGGAAATGGTATCATTCTGGACGTAGCTGAATTTTAGATTATTTTTCTCTGCAATGAAAATTGAACCAGCATCGGCTCCAGTACTTTTACGTGCTTCACGAAGAATGTTGTCAAGAAGCGAATCGAGGTCTTTGTTGTGATTCAGTTCTTCGGCAATTTTTAAAAGATCACTGAGATCTACGCAAAATTCATTTTCCTTCATAAAAACTCCGCTTGTCTTAAAGAATCCAGTCTTAACTATATTATCGCATTATTTCAATAAGACAAGCAGTTTTATAATTCCTGAATGTAAAAAAAAGAGATAATGTTTGTTGCGGTCTTGTTGATGTTATGTGCAATAATTTCAGAAAAGATTTGGAACGTTTATTGATTTAGTATGAAATATCCGATGGTGAATTAATTGTATTTTGTACGGATTTTACTTGTTTACGTCATTTTCCTGTTTAGGCTATATCGTATCGATACGAATTATACGGAGTGTTTATGAATCAAATAATTTTAAATCAATGTGAAGTTAAATATGGTTTTGAAAATATGAATTTTAAAAGAGTTACTGAAATGCTGTCTGAGGCTTTCTGGAGTAATGGAATAAAAATTGAGGAGGTGAAACAGGGAGCGAGTAATTCAGCACTGGTTCAGGGGGTTTTTTGGAATTATGAGCAAGTCGCTTATTCGAGGGTAATTTCCGACAAGACCCGATTCGCTTATATACTTGATGTTTATGTGGATGAAAAATACAGAAAAAACGGAATTGGTCAATTGATGATAAATAATATTCTTAATCATGATGATCTCAGAGATGTATATCAGTGGCTGCTGATAACAAAAGATGCGCATGGAGTTTATGGAAAGTCTGGATTTAAGCATATAGGAAGACCTGATGATTGGATGGAAATCAGAAATGAAAGACCGAATTGTTAAGTACTAGATATTTCTCATGATAGATGTTAATTGATGATCTTTAAGCTTGGATGAGAATTTAAAGAGATTTAATGTTGACTTGCGGTGTGATTTCGTCAGGTTAAACTGCAAGAGGTCGGTATTAGTTTTATACGGATGTATTGATTTAAAAAATGAATAATATTTTTCCTGTTCCATTATTTGACCGCGTCAGCATTGTTGAAAATCGTGAATATCATAAATTCTTTGACGAATCAGTTAATGTTTATAATGAACATTATAATAAAATATTTCCTTTTAATCTTGAGTACGATTATAGCAATTGTTCCGGAAAATTGGAAATTCCTAACTGCGGAGGACATGTCGATAGCGTACCTTCAAGTGTAAGGCAGCTTGATTGGACTAATTCGGTTTTATCGGATTTATCAGTTGAACAAACATGGTCTACCATCTGGGATATTCCTTCCATCGAATTATATTCCCGGATTATCAATAAACTGACAGATAATAATTCAGATATTAAATCATTGTATTACCAATGCGGTATATCCGGCTTGAGAATGGTAATTTCTCACTCGCTTGAGATTGAACATCCTATAATCTGTTTAATCTGTAATGATAATAACAAAATCAGTAAGATTGATGCGGATGATGAAACTAATGTAAAATTGCAGTCATTATTATTTATAAATACTGATGATCAATATTATGATTCATTATCTCGAATAATGAAAACTGATAATTTCTCAAAAAGCATTACTTTCCGTGTTTATTTCATGTGTTGACTTCTTCTCGATTTATAAATCCCCCAAAGATATTTAGTATTAAGAATAAATCTTGCTGATCTATGAATTGTTAATTTTGCTGGAATATGTTTCAGCAGAATTTATCGTGATATTTGTTGTTGATATCAATTAATGTTGACTTTAACATTAATTGAAGATAGAATAAATAATTGTGCATTTACTTGTTGGTAAGTTATCTATGCTGAGAATATAAAATATAAATAAATATTAATAAAAATAAGATTATTGAATTTAAAATTTGTCAAGAGGTGAGTATTTCTGTCGGTGTTTATGTTGTAAGGGGCTTCTCGAATTGGTGAAATTTAATATAATATTTTCCGGGAGCCTTGAATGAAAACTGAAGATAAAATGTCGCTTCTGCTTGTCGAAGATGAAGTCATTATCGCCATGTCGGAAAAAATGGAATTAGAACAATGCGGATATTTCGTTCATTATGTAACATCCGGTGAAAAAGCCGTACAGGCAGTTCTTGATAATATTCTTCCAATAGATTTAATTCTTATCGATATTGATCTTGGTTCCGGCATTGACGGCACTCAGGCTGCCGAAAAAATATTAACTATCAGAGACATTCCGGTTGTTTTTCTGTCTTCACATACTGAACCCGAGATTGTAGAAAAAACTGAAAGGCTCACTTCTTACGGCTATGTGGTAAAAAACAGCGGAATAGTAGTACTTGATGCGTCTATTAAAATGGCTATTAAGCTTTTTCTGGAAAAAAAAGAACGGCGTCAAATAGAGTCGGAACTGATTAAATCGAGAGACTGTGCTGAGGCGAGTGAACGCAAATACCGCATAATGTCTGATAACATAATTGACAGTGTGTGGGTTACGAATGAGGAATTTCAATTTACGTATTTATCTCCTTCAACTGAGTTTCTTTACGGTTATACAATTGAAGAATGGAAATCACTAGACTGGAATGCTTTTGTGTATCCTGATGACGCAAAAATTGTTTTTGATGCATTTGATAATTTAAAGACTAATAAAATCAATAAATCAAATCCGGTGACTGTCAGAGTATATCATAAAAAAGGGTATTTGATGTGGGTCGAGTTTTTGGCAAATTCTCTTTTTGATGAAAACGGATGTTTTGTCGGTTTGGCGGGAGTTACCAGAGACATAACTGAAAGAATAAAGGCTGAACAGAATTACAAAACTCTCTTTAGCGAAATGCTGGACGGGTTTGCACTGCATGAAGTTATTTTTGATTCATCAGGGATTCCGGCGGATTATAGATTTCTGAATATAAATCCGGCTTTTGAAAGAATGACCGGCCTTAAAGCAGAAGATATAGTCGGACGAACAGTACTGGATATTATGCCTGATACCGAGCGTTACTGGATAGAGACTTACGGTAAAGTTGCTGTCACAGGTGAACCTGTGTTTTTTGAAAATTATTCGGCAGCTATCGGAAAGTATTTTAAAGTGACGGCATTCCGCCCTGCTGTTGGTCAGTTTGTCTGTATTTTCAGCGATATAACCGATCGCAAAAAGGCCGAAGATGAAGCCGCAAAACAGCTTGCAGAAAAAGAAATTCTGCTTCGGGAAGTTCATCACCGTGTAAAGAACAACATAGCAAATGTCGAAGCGTTCTTGTCATTGCAGGCGGGCTCAACTTCTGATTCGGAAGTTAAAAAAGCGCTTTTTGATGCTGTCGGCCGGGTTCAAAGCATCCGCGTTCTTTATGATAAATTATTGCTGACTAATGAATACACGGATACCGCGATTAAAAATTACATTGAAAGCCTTATCACGTCTCTTGTTGCTGTATACGATCTGAATAATAATATAATCGTTAAGACCGATATTTCTGATTTTGTAATAAGTTCTAAAAAAGGTCTGTCTGTCGGAATAATAATCAATGAGCTTCTTACTAATGTGTTTAAATATGCATTCATCGGT
>JAKPJF010000066.1 GCA_029554345.1 Spirochaetota bacterium
GCAATCCACAGATTATCCGGAAGAATCTTTTGCGTCTCAAAGGATTCATTTTTACCGACATATTCTTTTTCACCGTTATACTGAAATATAACATTTGAAGTTTTTGATATCGGATAATTATCCGGATCATCAAAAAGAACAATCGCGCAGGAATTTATGTCGACAGTCGGAAACGAATTCTTTATAACAGAAAGCAGATGTTCCTTCGTATATGCCGTAAGCAGATTCTGCCCGATATCGATTATCTGCGAAGATCTGTGATTGGTATTTAAATATTTAACAAACTGAAGCTGTTCGGCCCTTCTTGTTATCAGGCTTCGCGACTTGTGAAGATGATTCTCGATCGTATGAATGGTAGAACAATATTTCTTTAAAATATTTTCCGCCTCTTTGCCGCGGATAAAACTATGATTAAAAGCCTTACCGTAAGCTTCATCATTGCCCATCAGCGCTTCCGGAGAAATCAGCTCGTCGCGCATTTCCGTTATCAGATTATGAAACTCGATTATATCTTCAGTCCTGCTGACCTGAGCGAGAACGGAATTAAAATGATGCAGAAAACTCACCGAATCGGAAGAAGTGCAGTCCGAGCGCAGTTTTTCCGCAAGATCTTTTTTTATTTCAGACATATCAAAAGACAACGACACGGAACTTCCTGAAGATTCCTCATCATCCGTACTTTCAGACAGAAGGCATCCGCACGAATCCCTGATAATATGCTCAGTCGGAAAAACGGAACTCATCTCAAACGGACGGTTATCAACAATATCAGATATTGTCGATAAGGCCTTCATCCCCATCTTGTAAAGCGGCTGTTTCACGGAAGACAATGGAGGATTGGAAACATACGCGGATTCTACATTATCAAAACCCGAAACGGATATTTTGCCGGGCACATCAAAATTGCGGCGCTTGAGCTCATGAATTGCTCCGAATGCCATCCAGTCATTCGCGGCGACTACAGCATCAAATTCTGTTTTTCTATCAGTCAGCAATTCAACAGCTTCAATGCCCGAATCAAATATAAACTTTCCCTGAAAATAAAGCGCTTCATCAAAAGATATATTATTATCCGACAATGCTTCCTTATATGCGTTAAATCTGATTACAGCCTCATCGCTGGTCTCGGGTCCTCCGATAAATGCAATGCGTTTTTTTCCGTGCTTTTTAATCAGGTGATTAACAGAATCATACATTCCCCTTCTGTTATCAATTCCTATAGACGGATATTCCCTGAACATGTCTCCTACGCTGACAACCGGGCAGTATGACGCGATTTTCGAAATAAATTCTTTTTTTCTGTCGCTGTCAATTCGCGACAATACGGAGCTTGAAAGCACAACCGCACCGTCAATACGTTTTGAAGAGATTATGTTATAAATCTTATTGCGGTTTACGATGCCCGCTTCGGAATAATCGACAGTACTCCCGACAAAGGAAATTATATTAACCCCGGACTGTTGCGCCTCGGCACAAATTCCATGCCAGAACTCTGCCTGATATTCGTAAACCAGCTGGTCAATAATAACACCTATTGTTTTGGCCATGGCCTTCTCCTTGGTATCTGATGAATTGCCCTTTAATCTCTTAAATATTCCGAAATGAACTTATCATAATACATTGTTTTATTTTTTTCAATTCAAAAAGAGCTTTTCTAACTGAGAAATAAATAGTGACAAATTTATTTATTGTTGATACTGTGAAAAGCATGTATAATATGGCATCAAACATTAAAATATATGGAGAAATATTATGTCCAATAAGGTTGAAAAAAATAAACCGTTAGTTACAAACATCTACACAGCCGATCCTTCCGCTCACGTCTATGACGGAAAAATATACATTTATCCCTCACACGACATGGATCTTGAAGCCGACTCAAACGACAACGGCGACCAGTATGTCATGGAAGACTACCATGTTCTTTCGATTGATGATTTCGATTCGCCATGCGTCGATCATGGAATGGTTCTTCACGTAGATGATATTCCATGGGCAAAACAGCAGCTATGGGCGCCTGATGCGGCATTTAAAAATAACACCTATTATCTGTTTTTTCCTGCAAGAGACAAGGACGATATTTTCAGAATCGGAGTCGCTACAAGCGATAAACCGATGGGCCCGTTCAAGGCACAGCCTGATTTCATAAAGGGGACTTTCAGCATCGATCCGGCAGTTTTGATGGATGATGACGGAAAATCATATATTTATTTCGGCGGTCTTTGGGGAGGTCAGCTCGAAAAATGGCAGACCGGAACATTCAAAAAAGACGCCGAAGGTCCGGCAAAAGGAAAGCCCGCTCTTGGACCGAGAGTCGCGGAATTATCAGATGACATGCTTTCATTAAAAGGTTCAGCGGACGAAATATCAATTGTCGATGAAAACGGAAATCCGATTCTTTCAGAAGATGAAGACAGAAGATATTTTGAAGGGCCATGGGTTCATAAATATAACGGCTATTATTATCTGTCTTATTCAACAGGAACCACTCACTATATAGCTTACGCGATAAGCAAAAATCCGAAAGGACCTTTCACTTACAAAGGAAGAATCCTGAATCCTGTAATCGGATGGACAACACATCATTCAATTGTCGAATTCAAAAACAAATGGTATCTGTTCTATCACGACAGTTCGCTTTCAGGCGGAAAGGACAATAAACGCTGTGTCAAATACACAGAAATCACATACAACGCCGACGGAACAATTCAGACTATAGATCCATATAAACAGCCGGTATAACCGGCTGTTTCTTAATCTGCAATAAAGCCGTACGCATGAGTTGAAGTATCAATATAAAGTGTACCTTTATCGGTTTTCCGCTGTATCAGATTTCCATTCAATGTAATTTTGCCGGCATAAACTGAACCAAAATTCTGTGAAGGCCGACTTCTAAACGGAGAACTGTTCACAGCCGAACCGCCTGCGGAAAAAACATATTCACCCCAGGCTGACCCCTCTGCTCCGAGAATCAACGCCGCATACCACGAATACAAAAACTTATCTTCATCATACAAAGCAGTATCAGAATTAGTTGTAATCGTAAGCGCCATCGAGCCGTTTGATAAGCAATATTTCGTCGCGTCGTTCATCTTGTTTATTGCGGACTGAAGCGATACGGGTGATGCGGCATCGACGTAGTTTCCTTCGCTTATAAAAAAACTTTCTAGCAGAAAATAATCATTGGAACCCATATGGGAATTACTTCCATCCGGATTTGAAACCGGATTTACATCAGAACCGAAGACATCATCAAGCATCCAGGCATTTGCGATAACCGAAAGCTGTCTGCCCCGTTTCTTTGATTTAACCGCATGAACGGCATCAATCGCCTCATTCTGCCGGGCACGTGTTACATCATAATCATAACCGTACTCATCGAAAAAAATTCCGTCAACTCCCATATCATTCCATGCATCAATGCGAGTCTTTATTTCACCAATTTGAAGCCGCTGGGATGAAGAAAGCATTCCCAAATCGATATATCCGAAAAACACCGTATTCTTACAAGACGGATGATTTATTATAGCACTTACCGTATCCTGCGGACAATCGCTTCCGCTGAAAGTCCGGTTAATAACAACATAATCATATTTCGCATATTCTGCCGCTGCGGCAGCAACGGAATCCGAGGCTGAACCAGCGCCGTTTATCGCGTTCGGCCAAGAATAAAAAATCAATAGCTTCTTTGTTCCAAGCTGTGAAATATCATCATCTCCATCACCGCCGTTGCCGCCTCCGCAAGAAGCAAGTATAACAGCAATGAATGCGCCAAGTGCGAGTAACCAATTTCTGATTTTTATTTCTTTATTCAATCCCGCCTCCAAGCATACTAGAACTAAAAATAAATCAACTCACGATATATCAAGCCGTTTTTATGATTAATTTAGTATCACATATTATGAATGAGAGGTATGCTTGAAAGATTTAAGTTATAGTTTGCCCGTGACAAACTGAACTGCTAGGCTTGAGAGTGTTACTGCCGCCCAGACTATCAGTCCGAGAATAACGGGTTTGATTCCTGTTTTAAACATGCGGCGGAAATCAGCGTTAAGCCCGATTGCAGACAGCGCGAAAATGATTGCTATCTTGCCGCATTCGGCGATTACATCAGCTGCGGCGACGGGTATTATTTCCGTACTGCGCAGCATCGACATAAACAGAAAACCGAGAACAAACCACGGAAATATTTTTATAAAACTATATCTGACTGTTTGATTAGATGAAGCCGTTGCTTTTTTCTGACTGAAATAAAACACAAGAGCATAGATTAGACATATCGGTACGATAAGAAGCGTGCGCGCAAGTTTTACAACTGTCGCATAATCTCCGGCCTCTTTGCTGAACGAATATGCCGCCGCAACAACAGATGAAGTATCATTGATTGCAGTACCGGCCCAGAGACCGAATCCTTCATTTGAGAAACCAAATACATGACCCGCAGCCGGAAAAATAAAAACAGCCGCTATGTTAAAAAGAAAAACAGTTGATATTGAAAAAGATATATCATGTTCATCCGCATCAATAACAGGAGAAAGCGCGGCGATGGCGGAACCTCCGCAAATCGCAGTTCCTGTTCCGATTAACGATTTAAGCTTAAACGGAATCTTAAGAAAATATCCGGCAACATACGCCGCAATGAACGCCGCTGATAAAGTAAAGATCATTACGAAAAATGAAGTCATACCTGCTTTCGCAACCTGATTCATACTGAGTCCGGCCCCGAGAAGAATGATCGACCATTGAAGAACTTTCTTTCCGGTAAACCTGATCCCGGCTACACCGGCATCAGGCTTTCCAAAGGTGTTATTAATTATCATGCCGAGAAGAATTCCGAATACAGCTCCTCCCACTACCGGAAAAATTCTTCCGAGAAAATACGCAACAGCCGCTACCGCGGCTGATAATAATATTCCGTAAATATTTTTTTTAATGAAATTCATTTAATCCATTCAACATAATAAACAGTTCGCTTTCAAACGAAATCTGTTTAATTTTCCGTTTCATCAAAGCTGAGTCATCAGGTACATCACTCTGCTTGCTTTTTCCTTCGGCATAAGCGAAATAAGATATGAAGTCACACTCATCCCACCTGCATCAAGAGCGTTCTGGTCAATCTGACGGAGCACGTCAATTATCAAAGGATCATCCCAGTTAATCATAATCGCAACGGCTTCTTTCGGAGGCATGCTTTCAATCTTCTGCGCGAGGTCTCCGATATTCTTTTTATATCCGCTGTATTTATTTTTTTCATTTTCAAGCTTCTTGCGTTCAAGTTCAATTCCCGCACGCATTTCCTGAATCTTTTCCTTGTCGGTGTTTGAACTCTTCTCCTGTTCAAGAAGAAGCGCTTCACGTCTGTCAAGATCTTCAGTCCGCTCCTTAAGCTGTTCCTTGTTCTTCTCAAGCTCTTCAAGCTTCATTAGCGAAGGCTCATCATCATCGGCATAAAGAACCGAAGCCTCTTCCTTGTTGAACATCGAAGCGGTCTTTGTTAAATTTATAAGCCCCATGTAATCAAGCCACAAAACCCCGACACCCAGAAGAAAAACTATTATTAGAAACAAAAATATTATTTTCGACTTTTCCGAAACCTGCATTGCTTACTCCTCTTCAACCGATTCCTGTTCTTTTCTGTATGAATTAAGAACACGCTTTACGTATTCCGCTGTTTCTTTTATCGGCGGAACACCGTTATAGCTGTCAACCAGCTTCGGTCCCGCGTTATAGGCGGCAAGCGCCTTTTTGTAATCCCACTGATACTTGTTCAAAAGTCCTTTTAGATATTTTACTCCGCCTTCTATGTTCTCTTCAGCGGAAAACGAATCGTTGACGCCCAGCTCTTTTGCGGTTTCAGGCATCAACTGCATGAGACCCATCGCGCCTTTCGGGCTGACTGCCATTGTATTATAACTTGATTCATTTTCAACAACCGCTTTAACCAGTGAAGGAGAAACACCTTCCTTTATTGAAATCTTTTCAATCAGACTCTCGATATCATCTTTAGACAAATTTCCCTGCTGACTTGAAGAAACACCGGTTCTGTCGGACAATATCTCGGAAAATGTTCTTTTTAAATCGCCTTCATCTCCGGCAGTTTCCGCATTCTGATTAGCCTTTGCATTTTCATTCATCAGCCCGAAACGCTTTTTAATTTCACTTATTCTTTCCATGCATGCATAAACGCCTTCAGTCATAAACAGCCTCCCCTTCAGGAATTTCTTCCTCATTCAGATATACTTTGCGCATATATACTTTTTGATTTATATCATCATATTCTTTTTCTTCAGCTTTTTTGAGCATGTTCTTCCATTCTTCGAATTTTCTTTCCTTGAACTTTTCAATCGTCTTTCTTTCTTTTACGGCTTCGGTAAGCCTCACTCTTACAGCATTCACCGCAGGCTCAAGCTTGTCTATTTCACTCTGCGCCGAAACTATCGCCTTCTCTGCAAAATCCCAATACTTATGAAAATTGAGAAGTTCAGCCGGATTCACTGTTTTTTTCTTCATCGCATCGGAAAAAACTGCGCGCTGTTCTCCAATCTTACTTCTGAGTTCATCCTGCCTGATTCTAAAAACGTTCTGCTTCGTAACAATAACCGAAAGCTCATGCTGAATGTCCTTCTCTTTAGCTATACGGGCATCAAGCAGCTTCTGAAGTCTGAATTTGAATTTTTTCATTCAATCAGCCCGTCTTTCTCACTGGATGATTAGAGACATAATCCGTTTTTTTTGCATTAGAAACTGTTGGCGCAATGCATAAAGCTTCCATCCTTTGAACAGTGTCAGGAAATTCCGTTTTATCGGTAAACGCCTGCTTCAAGAAACCGTTCAGTTCATTTATGAGTGATATCGCCTTATCCGCCAAAGGATTAGATCCTCTAACATAAGTACCGAGCATTACCATGTCTTCTACATCACGGTAGGCAGATAGAAGTTCACGGAATCTTAATGCTGCAGCCTGATGATTCTTTTCAACGACATCCTTCATACATCTTGATAATGAAGCGAGCACGTCAATCGCCGGATAATGTCCCTTGTTCGCAATCGATCTATCGAGAATTATATGTCCGTCCAAAATACCGCGGACAGTATCCGCAATAATATCATTCATATCATCAGCTTCAATGAGAACTGTATAAAAACCCGTGATAGAACCCAACTTCCCGTTTCCGCTTCTTTCAAGAAGTTTAGGCAAAAGCTCTATTACACTCGGCGGATATCCCTTGCTCGCAGTTGGTTCACCCGCTGCGAGACCGATCTCTCTCTGTGCCATCGCGAAACGCGTCACGGAATCCATCAGAAGATTTACGCTCTTTCCCTGATCGCGGAAGTATTCGGCTACAGCATGCGCGAGATATGCGCCTCGGACGCGAAGCATCGGAGGCTGATCGCTTGTCGCAACAATAACGACGCTTTTCTTCATGCCTTCTTCGCCGAGTTCTTTTTCTACGAAGTCCTTGACCTCTCTGTTTCTTTCACCGATCAAAGCGATTACGTTAATATCGGCATCCGTATATTTAGAAATCATCGCCATCAAAGTTGATTTTCCGACACCTGAACCTGAAAATATACCGATTCGCTGACCCCGGCCTATTGTCAAAAGTCCGTCAATCGCGCGGACACCTGTTGCAAGCGGTTTTTCAACGAGATTTCTTTCAAGCGGCGGAACCGGACGGCTCTTGATCGGATAACGTTTCTTCGAATAGATCATTCCCTTGCCGTCAATGGGGTTTCCGATACCGTCGATTACACGACCGATTAAATTTTCACCGACCATAGCGCCCATCGATGCGCCGAGAGAAATTACTTCTGCTCCCGGAACAACACCGCTCATGTCGCCTATCGGCACAAGAACGGGTCTATTCTTTGCGCGGAATCCTATAACTTCAGCAAGAATATATTTGTCTTTTTCTGTTCGAATTTTGCAGGTGTCGCCGTATTTTACATTCGGTCCGACAGACTCAATGGTGAGGCCGATAATTTTATCAACATAACCGATAAACTTTACAACTTCGGTTTCTTCGATTATGCTCATGTATTTTGAGAGAAAATCAATCCTCTCGTGAGGAAGAACATTAATCATGTTTCACCTATATTGTAGTCGTATTGCGTATCGCCTCTTCAATCGTATCAAGCTGAGTCGTAATTCTAGCGTCGATTGAACCGACATCAGTTTCAATGATACAACCTCCGCGTTCAACACGCGAATCTTCATAGATGTTAACCTTCTTGAGAGATTCCATCATCTTGATAAGTTCGTCTTTATGGGCAGTCGTCATATCAAGATCCGCGAAATTTACGCGGATATCGATTCTGTCTCTGTCACGAACTCTCTTTAGTGATTCCTTGATATTATTGATTACAATCTCACGGCGTTCAACGATTTCATCCTTGATAACCTTTCGGGCAATCATCAGAATCATTTCAGTCATCATTTTTTCGGAAGATCTGATAATATCATCGCGGATATCTACGGCAGTCGCGACAATAGTGCCAAGACGGTCAATCAGACGCATAACCTCAGCCTGACCTTCTTTATAACCTTCTTCGCGACCGGCTTCATATCCTTTCTTATAAGCTTCGTGCTCGATTTCCGAAACGCGGAGTTCGGCTTCCTTAATAAGTTTTTCTGCTTCAAATTTTCCGCGTTCTATTTCACGGTTAGATTCCTGATGGAATTTATCCATCTCGGCTTTAATCTGTTCGCGTGCGTTCTGAAGCTCATTGAAGGCAGCATTCTTTCCTTCTTCTTCTATCTGTTTGGCTTTAGCGTATGCATCTTCCTGAATTCTTCTTACATCTTCTTCCGTTTCACGTCTATAGCGTTCAAGCTCCGCTTCCATTTCTTCAATGGACGGACCCTGATAAATATCAACGGGATTACCGTTTTCATCGACTTCAAATTCCTTGAAGTCATCATCAGTCACAACATTTTTCTGATACTTCGCAGGAAGCTCTATCTGTTTCGGAGCGCGGGCGACGTTCACTTCAAATGGTTTAAAAACAAGTTTAGCCAAGAATAACCTCCGCTATCATGTAACAAGCTCCTCTTCTCCGCCGCGGGCAATAACTATATCTCCGGATTCTTCCAGTTTTCTGATAATATTTACAACTTTCTGCTGAGATTCTTCCACGTCTCTCAAACGCAATGGACCCATAAAATCCATATCCTCTCTGAGAAGCGAAGACGCACGCTTCGACATGTTCTTGAAAATCTTTTCCTGAACTTCCGGCTCAACTCCTTTAAGAGCTTTAGCAAGGTCATTCGTATCAACTTCACGGAGAACTTTCTGAATTGCACGGTCGTCGAGAAGTACGATATCTTCAAAGATAAACATTCTCTTCTTGATTTCTTCTGCAAGCTCAGGATCATCTTCTTCAAGAGCCTCGATGATGATTTTCTCAGTTCCGCGGTCTACATTATTGAGAACTTCAACAATGGCGTCAACACCTCCGGCAGAGGTATAATCTTCGCTCGCAAGTGTCGAAAGTTTTCGTTCAAGAACTCGCTCTACTTCACGAAGAACATCCGGAGAAGTTCTATCCATCGTCGCTATTCGCTTTGCAACATCCGCCTGAATTTCGTGACGCAGTGAAGAAAGAATCTGCGCCGCCTTCTGCGGTTCGAGATATGAAAGAATGAGCGCAATCGTCTGAGGATGCTCACTCTGAATAAAGTTCAAAAGATGGGCGGGGTCAGTCCTTCTTACAAAATCGAACGGACGAACCTGAAGTGATGACGTTAATCGGTTTACAATATCAATCGCTTTCTGAGTTCCTAGAGCTCGCTCCAGTACTTCACGCGCGTAATCGATACCGCCGTTTGAAATGAATTCCTGAGCCATCATCAGCTCCTGAAATTCCATCAAAACCTTGTCTTTGTCAGCAGGGTCGACTTTGTCTATACGGGCAATTTCGAAGGTAAGCGTCTCAATCTCATCTTCGCGGAGATGCTTGAATATCTCGGATGAGATTTCCGAACCAAGCGTCACCAGAAAAACTGCCGCTTTCTGGCGCCCCGTGAGCTGTGATTTTTTTGACTGAAGCATTTAAAAAACGATTCCTCCGGATTAATAAACCGATAACACCCTATGGGCATTATCGGCAGAAAAAAACAAAACTATAATTATTCTTCGGCAAGCCATGTTCGAAGAAGCTGGGCAACATCATTCGGCCTTTCCTTCGCAAGACGGATTGCGTTTTCCTGAAGTTCAAGACGTGCTTTTTCTTCAAGAGAAAGTTCAACATCAACGCCGTCCTCTTCTGCAGCACGAAGCGCCGCTTCACGCATTCTCTGCTGTTCAAGCGCAAGCTGTTCTTCGCGGATTCTTCTTCTGCGCGCCATTTCCTTCTTGATTGCCGTAAAGAGAATGAAACCGAGAAACAGAGCGAATATTCCGATCAGAACCGCAAGAAGAAGGCGTTTGAACTGTTCTTTTCTTTCATATTCATCTCTAAGCGCTTCCCATTGCTTCGATCTGTCGAACATGATATTTTTTACAGAAACCATGTCTCCGCGCGCTCTGTTGAAACCTACCGCGCTTTTTATCAGGTCTTCCGCCTGTTTGAGTTCTTCCGGTGTTAACGGAGTCTGAACCGGTTTCTTTGCCGGATCAAGATCATATGATCCATCAGGATTTTTAGGGAGATCCTGAACACCGTCAATGGCGATTGAAACTGAAACCTTCGCAACCTCATACGGCTGGCGCTGAATAGTTTTATCAGACTGACCCACAGCAAGGTTTTCAATATTTTCCTGCTTATCGTATTTTGCAAACTGGTCATCAGCGGCTTTATATCCCGGAGGACGGTTACTATCGGTGCCTGCCGGCCCCTGAGGATTCCAGCCGTGACCCTGAAAATTCTCAGTGGTATTTTTTCTGGAAATCGGAGTCGATTCCTTTACTTCAAGTTCCGAATAAGGCGTATCCGGATTATCCTGACGGAGAACGAACGGAAGGTATTCTTTTCTCTGTTCGTTCACCTTGTCCCAGTTATATTCAAGATTAAGTCTTACAACCTGAATTCTATCTTCAGAAAAAATACGTTTCAGACCTTCCTGAATGTCACGAAGCATCTTTACGCGCTCTTTCTCTTCAAGCTTCTTTCTCTGTTCAAGAAGAGATATTTCCAGCTTTGCGGCATCTCCGTCATCGTCAAAATCAGAAATAATGCTTCCGTTTTCATCTGTTACAACAACATCTTCCGGCTTAAGCTTAGGACCTACTCCTCTTGATACGAGTGTGACGATACCTTTAACTTCTTTTCTGGTCAGCTTCTCGTAACCGGCCGAAAGATAGACTGTAACAGCCGCGGTATATTTTGCCGTCTCATTTGAATAAAGCGATTCATCGCTCATAGCAACCTGAACATCGGCTTTTTCAATATTCTTCAACGACTCAAGGTGACGCTTAAGCTCACCTGTAAGTGCGCGCATATACTTTACGTCGATTTCACGGTCAGTCTCTGTCCATTTGCTCATATCAAAGAGCTGCCATCCCGGAACGCCTTTCGGAATCAAATCTTCCTGCGCAAGACGCGTGAGGATAATGTCGCGTTCCTGAGGACTGACCAAAATACCGGTTGTCCCGGTTGTGCTGTATTTATAGCCCATCTCTTCAAGCTTCTTGCTGACTTCACCGAATTCCTTCGACTCGAGCTGCGCAAAAAGAACAACTTTCTGTTCGGATCCCGAAACAGAAATCATTATTCCGAAAGCGACAAATAATGCCAGAACAACTCCGGCAACAATCGCCTTCTTGGCCGTAGAAAGCTTTAAAAAGGCTTCCTTCGCCTGAAGAGCAAGCTTTTTCAGTAATTCCATATTCCCTCCGGGAAGAGAAAGTATTATGTCTCATTAAATTTAAGCAGAATCAAGTCAAATTTCAATTATCGACAAAGAGACATAATACATTATAAAAATTAATTAATATTTTTGCAAGTACAATTCAGCAATAAGAAAAGAAATGTTATTCTGCGACAATTCCGTACTTTTTAATCTTGGAAAGAAATGAATTTTTAGGCACTTTAAGTTTTTTCGCAGCTGCATCAGCGTCTTTCGCGCACTCATCGAGCGTTTTGACGATAACCGACCTTTCAGCATTCTCAAGAATTGAAATAAGCGAATCACCATTCATTGAAAAAGCTGATTCTTTAACCGACTCATTAATATCCCGGCCGAAATAATAAAGGTATCCGTTGACATTATCGCGTGAATCCTTCATGGGGATTTTTTCGTAATACCAGCCTATATCTTTTGAATGAAAATAAATATCACCGCTACCTTCTCTATGCAGAAAATCATTGCGCGATTTATCGGACAAAACAGTTTCAACATGTTTTGCATCGACTTCGGCTTTTCCGGTTTTCGAGAGATACATGTCTTCAAAATGAAGATTATAAAAAACCGTTTTACCTTTTTCATTCACGGCATAAAGCGGACGCGGTATATGCTCGAGAACATGATATACCATCCACTGAATTTTCTGCTCTTCAACCTGAGAATCAACTTCGGATTCAATTGTTTCTGCAGTGAGACTTTCGTTTTCGCAAGCCGACAACAGCTGAAGTCTTGACCATGAACCCTGAATTTCACCGAACAGATTGATAATAGTAAATTCACGGTTTTCGGTAACAATGGGAATGAGTTCATCAAATGAAAACTTACGGGCTATTTTTGAGATGAATTTATCTATGCTTACGGAAGAAAAACGCGCAATGTCGCTCATCTCCGCAGTAATTGCTTCTTTAGTAATTATTCCAAGAAGTATATTTCTACGCGAAATTACCGGTAAGATCGAAGTATTAAATTGAAAGAAAATCCGCATAACATCAGCAGGATTTTTTCTATTCGGATCAAAAGGATTCTCTTCATACTCCTTAAGAAGCTCTTTCATTTCGTTCTGATCAATGCCCTTCTGAGTCATTTATTTAAGACCAACCACATCTTCGATAGAATACAATCCGGCGTTTTTTCCTGCGATGTATTCTGCCGCCCTAACCGCTCCCATAGCAAAATTATCACGGCTTGTCGCCCGGTGAGAAAGCTCTATGCGCTCACCCATACCGACAAAGTATACAGTATGTTCTCCGACAATGTCTCCGCCGCGCAGAACCTGCATCCCTATCTCATCAGGATTACGTTCGCCGATCATGCCTTCACGCGAACAAGCCGCTTTTGCATTCGCATGATGAGGAGAATTTTTTTTCACTATATCAAGAAGATGAAGCGCCGTTCCGGAAGGAGCGTCCTTTTTGAACTTATGGTGTGATTCGGAAATTTCGATATCATAACCGTCAGGAAGTATCTGAGCAGCTTTTTCAAGAATTTTAAAAAGAAGATTTACTCCGACGCTCATATTAGGAGTAAATAAAACAGGAATCCGTTTTGCGCTTTCAAATATGAGTTTCTTCTCTGCGTCATCAAATCCTGTTGAACCGATTACAATCGGAGTCAAAGTTGATACCGCTGATTCAAGTAGAATCATAGTCGCAGAAGGCGATGTGAAATCTATAACAGCATCCGCGCCTTTCAATTTATCGGCATTTATCTCCGATACATGTTTATTTACACCGTTAAGTCCGATTAGAAGTCCTGCATCATTCCCGATAAACGGGGATGCCGGAGATTCAAAGCCGGCATGTAGTGAATGCCCTCTCTGATGAATTATTCTGTAAATGGTTGTACCCATTCTGCCCGAAATTCCGGATATGGCAAAATTCATATTTTTTCACCGCTTTTTTCAAAAAGTTTAACAATATCAGCGAGTTTCTCAGCCGGAAGTTCAGTCAGAGGAAGCCTGACATCAGGCGAACACCAGCCGGCTTTAGCCATTACAGCTTTTATCGGAATAGGATTCGTTTCAACGAACATGGATCTTGCAAGCGGAAGAAGCTTGTAAAATAGAGCTCTAGCTTCCGAATGTTTTTCATCCTCGAAAAGTCTCACGACTTCAACAACAAGAGACGGAAGAATATTAGACAAAACAGAAACAACACCCTTTCCGCCCACAGAAAGAAGAGGCAGAAGAAGAGAATCGTCGCCCGAAAGAACATCTATCTTATCGCCGCAAATCTCAATAAGACGCATCATCTGAGTAATATCACCGCTTGCTTCTTTAACACCGCAAAGATTTTTTGCGCGCGAAGATAATTCAAGAACCGATTCCGGCAAAAAATTAACAACAGTTCTTCCCGGAATATTGTATAAAACTACAGGAACATCTACCGAATTTGAAATCGCAGCAAAATGCTCAATCATCCCTTTCTGCGAAGGTTTATTATAGTAAGGATTAACAAGTAAAACTGAGTCCGCACCCGCCTTCTGCGCCCTCTCGGAAAGATGAATAGCTTCAGAAGTAGAGTTGGAACCGGTTCCGGCCATAAGATGAATTCGGCCTTTAATTATTTCAGCTGTTTTTTTTATGATCTCAATGTGTTCATCATGAGGAATCGTGGGAGACTCACCGGTTGTTCCCATTGAAACAATACCCGCAACACCGGATTGAACCTGAAACTCAATAATACGTTCAAGAGAAGCATAATCAATTTTGCCATCCTTAAACGGGGTAATTAAAGCTGTATAAACACCGGAAAACATGAAACCTCTCTATTATTTTGTTTTGGAATCTTTGACTGAAGATTTATCAGGTTCAACGACATCATAAAGACGTTTTTCAAGCTTTTCTAAAGAAAACTGATAATTCTCATAATCATAAAAATCCTGTTCTTTTTCGTTCAGATCCTGTCCCTGATAGTTTTCGTTTACGTATCGAGTCTTATCATTTTTATCAACTTTCATTTTCGAGCCGTATTGAAGCTTCTTCTTTTTCTCTGTTCCGTCTATCGGAAAATCTTCCTGAAACAAATAAAGAAGAAGGAAACGTTTTGATTCAAGCAGCGGCTCATTCGCGGAATAAGCATAGAATTTAACATATTCATTAGTTGTTTTAGAAATTATTTTTACACGGGTACCCTTACTCAAAGAATTACCCATATTATCCGTCAAATTTGTTTTAAGAATATATGTTACATCTTCATACTTTTTTATGCTAACAATTTCTTCGTCTTTAATCAAAGTAACGCATGAAGAAAGAGTAATAAGTGAAAACAAAAACACAAGCAGATATCTATTCATTCTTTAATCCTTTTCTGCAAAAAAAACCCGAAAGACTAAAGTGTCAAGAATATATTCTGGGTGAAACCAAGGCAAAAAGCATTTTTTGCCTTGACGCTTATACTCTCTTTAAGATGATGCTTTTTTGGCGGCTTTTTTGCCGCATTTATTCGCTAATTCGCAGCTTAAGGTAAACCTTCTGCTGCATGGAGGAAATATGGGAGCAAAACTTAAAGCCGGTATAATCGGCGCGACCGGAATGGTCGGACAAAGATTTATCACATTGCTCGACAATCATCCTGACTTTGAAGTCACGGCGCTTGCGGCAAGTTCAAAATCCGCAGGTAAAAAGTATTCCGATGCGGTTTCCGGAAGATGGGCAATGAAAACAAACATCCCTTCTTACGCAAAAGACATGATTATAATGGATGCAGCCGACATCAATGCAGTTGCCGCAAAAGTCGATTTTGTATTTTGCGCAGTCGATATGCCGAAAGATGAGACATTGAAGCTCGAAGAAGCTTATGCAAAAACCGAAACTCCGGTTGTTTCGAATAATTCTGCTGCAAGAATGATTGACGATGTTCCGATGATTCTGCCTGAAGTGAACAATGCTCACATTGCAGTCATAGAAGCACAGAAAAAACGTCTTGGAACTAAAAAAGGATTTATAGCTGTCAAACCGAACTGTTCGATTCAGAGCTATGTTCCGGCACTCTCTCCGCTTTCAGAATTCGGCGTAAAGGAAATTGCAGTCTGCACTTATCAGGCTATTTCAGGTGCAGGAAAGACTTTTGATACATGGCCTGAAATGACAGACAATCTTATTCCTTTTATTAAAGGAGAAGAGGAAAAGAGCGAAAAGGAACCTTTGAAAGTTTGGGGAAAAGTCGAAAATGGCAAGATAGTTAACGCGAAATCGCCGGCTATTACAGCTCAGTGCATCCGCGTTCCTGCATCAGACGGACACATGGCTGCTGTTTTTGTAAAATTCGACAAGAAACCGTCAATTGATCAAATTCTTTCGATTTGGAAAAACTTTAAGGGCAGACCGCAGGAACTTAAACTGCATAGCGCTCCGGAGCAGTTTATTACTTACTTCGAAGAAGACAATCGCCCCCAGACAAAACTTGACAGAGATCTTTACAACGGGATGGGGATTTCAGCCGGAAGACTTAGAGAAGACAGCGTATATGACTACAAATTCATATGCCTTTCTCACAACACATTAAGAGGAGCTGCCGGAGGAGCAGTTCTCATTGCCGAACTGTTAAAAGCAGAAGGCTTCATAACCACCAAATAAATAAAAAAAGCCCGTCCTTTTTGGACGGGTTTTCAATATATAAACTTATAAATAATATCAACTGCCAAAAACAGCCATACAATTGCAACAAGAACATAAACCAGACGTGAATATATTTTAGTAAGAATTTTCATTCCTGTAAAACAATCTTTCCGCGCGGAATATTAAAAACAAAGCTCAATTCGCCTCTTTGCACCTCAAGAACAACAGTTTCTCCGACCTTTCCGCGAAGAAGCTCATTGACGATATAGTCGCATTCCAAACCATTTAACTCTTTCCCGTCAACGGATTTAATCACATCTCCGTCAAGCAAACCTGCGCTTTCTCCGGCACCGCCCTCAAAAACACTGACAATTACAAAAGGATTATCATCAGAAACTATTTTCGGACCAGCGGGAACCTGAATTCCAAGTCCGCCGAATTCCTGCTTAAAGCATGAGGAAACCATCAGCGGAATTATAATAAAAACAGCAGATAAAAGAAACCGCATCAGCCTCTCCCCTTGCTTTTAAATTCATTGATCATGTCCACCATAATAGCAACATGATCGGCAAGAAGTTTAACTGCCAGATCTGGCTGATTCGATTGAGAAAGAACAGAATACAAATCTGCAACAGACTTTCTTACAAGCTTATCACGTTCGATTATCGCAGATGAAGGATCGGGATTTCTGGTTTTTCCGCGACCCAATATATCATTGAGCATTTTTTTATGAAAATCGTTCATTTGTAACGGAAAAACAGCTAAAACCTATTTTTCCACTGACTCCTTTGGAAGAGCGTCGGTTTCCGCCTTAACTTCAGGCTTAACCTCATCTTTCTTTACTTCCGCGCTATTCTTATCTTTTTTGGCTATATCGTCAACTATTTTTGCTTTTTTATAAAAGCCTTCAAGGTATGAGTCTTTTGAATACCTTGAATTGTTATC
This sequence comes from Spirochaetota bacterium, assembly GCA_029554345.1. Lineage (GTDB taxonomy): Bacteria > Spirochaetota > UBA4802 > UBA4802 > JAFGJZ01 > JAKJGA01. Next base: position 17,349 of record JAKPJF010000066.1, read on the forward strand.
CAGATGATGTACCATTATTTTTTCGTAATCGTAGTCGGCTTTCTCTTTTCCTTCTGCAGTTTTTTCGACCTCAAGAGTCGCATTTATCAGCTTAAAATTCATATCATCAACATATTTTCTTATAATATCTTCCGCTTTTGCGAACTCGCCGTTACGGATATATTCTGCAGTCATTTTTTCGTCTTTAAATCTAACCCGCCTCTCAGTTCGGAGTTCTCCGAAGTATTTTTCCGTTGCAGGATCTATGGGTTTTTTTGAATCCTCATATTCTTTTTTCTTAGATGCTGTTTTCTGGACATATTCCTTATCATAAGAATCAAAATCCCTGTTAAGTTCTTCAACTATTTCGGAGTCCTGCTTTTTCAGAAATCTTTCATAAAAAGGATTATTTTTTTCTCTTTCAGCCTCAATCATATGAGAGAAAATGTATTTTTTTGATTCTACATCCTGAGCCTCAAATAATGCAAGCAGAGCATATCTCATTGAACGGCGGGCATATTTAATTGCCTCTATGTACTGGCTGATTTTATAGGAACGAAGTCTGGGATGAGAAGCGTCAGCCGACCGTTTTATAGTAGCACATTGCGCCCGGTCTCTGTATCCGAGGGAAAGATAAAGTCTGGCCAGTGAATTTTTGGACTTGATTACAAAAGGAGCCATTCTATCAAGCAAATCCTTTGAATCTTCAAGATAATAATCCGATAGAATTTTTTCGTAAAGAATTACGCTCATTTTCTGAGCTTCAAATATTTTCCGAAATGCTCTTTTATAGTCGGATTGCAGAAATGCCACTTCTGCATTAAAATGTGCTGTATAAATATTAAAAAAATCTTCACTTTCTTTGGAGCCGAAATTGGATACAGGAAGATCAATAAACTCAATATATTCCTTATTATCCTTAACAACCCTTTCGGTATTTGTCTGATCCGAAAAAGCAAAAATGTTAAGAGAAATAAATATCCCAAGAACAACTATTTTGCGCACAAAAGTCCTCCTGAATCATTATACCTTTTGATTATCGGCATAAATAAAGCAAAAAAGAAAGAAATTAAAATCCGATTTCTGAATCTTATCAATTTCACATCTTTTAATTTTGCAAACCAAAATCTGTAATCTTGAAATTTTTATATTGACATAAGGTCTTTTTGATTTCATCATTATTCGGCTAAAAAAAACAGAATGGCGGTTCTATGGGTGAAGAATTATTGTCCTCTTTTCCTGATTCTGGCAATTCCGATGAAATGAATTTTTTCGTTAAAGGACGTTTTAAAGCAGGAACTCAGAATCTTTTCGGAATTCTTTCTATACAGTTTGATCAGAACGGCGATATTCTGAACAATAATATAGTTATAACTTCTTTTTCTGATATTTACAATATCAGCACTGACGAATCCTGGAAAAAATTTGAAGACACTGTCACACAATACAAATGGAAGGGAACATATAACACCAGCCTCACAAATTCTCTCCAAGCCCAGCTCGAAAAATTGAAACAAGATACAAGCTATAACGAACAGCTTTTCAGTTTTGTTTCGACTGCTGATGATTCCGGAGTAAATGTTTCGATATATGACCTTTTAAACAGAATACTTCACGACAAACAGCTTCTTCTTGATACCAGAATTGAAAAAGTTTCCCGAGACATAATCATTGAAACAAAAATGAAAAAAAACACCGAAGAAGCCGATAACAAAGCCGAAACGGCAAGAACGGCCTCCTTCGCATACGGGAAAGATGCGCAAGTTATATCTGCTTCGCCCATTCTCTCGCCTGTCAAAGGAAAACCTATTTATGACCTCAGAATAGGCGACAGAATTATGATTAAGCCTGACGCGGCAAACCAAACCGCACAGCATTTTATCGAGCTCTATCATTTACGGCTCGACAACAGAGTTAAACCTGTTCCGGCTGAGATAGTTGACATTAAAGCTGACAGCAAAACATCACCGATAGAAATTATCTGCCGCATAAATCAAAATTATTACGCCAAGTGTTTTGAAGATGAGAGACAGGTAAAACTTCGCATTTATGATCCGAGAATTGACGGAATATATAATTTTGATCCGCTAACCCAGCAACAGCGCCGAAAAGATAATGCTTCATACGCAGGAACAGATTCATCAATATCTCCTACTGCAATAGCTTTAATCGGCGCGGCTTTTTTTATAGTTCTTGTATTGGTAATACTAATTTATTTAATGCTTTAATCAGGAAGAAAAACATGAATCAGGATAAAGAATACATTTTAAAAATCGCCCGCGATAAAAACGTCCGTTTTGTCCGGCTTTGGTTTTCGGATATACTCGGAAATTTAAAAAGTTTTGCCATCAATATTGATGAACTCGAAGATGCACTTACAGAAGGAGTCCGTTTTGACGGATCAACTCTTTCCGGAGTAACAAGAACAGAAGAACATGAACTTCTTGCCGTTCCCGATCCGGAAACTTTTCAGATTCTGCCATGGCGTCCGAAAGAAGATTCAGTTGCAAGAATGTTCTGTGACATTTATAAAACCGACATGACTCCATACGAAGGAGATTCGCGCTTCGTATTGAAGCGGGCTCTCAAGAAAGCAGCGGATAAAGGCTATATTTTTTACACCGGACCGGAAATTGAATTTTTCTTTCTCAAAAATTCAACTAAGCCAGAATTTATTGACCGGGGCGGTTATTTCGACCTTACTCCGCTTGACACTGCAAGCGATTACCGAAGACAGACAGTCTTAACCCTTCAGCAGATGGGAATTGACATAATTTCTTCACACCATGAAGGCGCCTACAGCCAGCATGAGATTGATCTTCGGCATACAGACGCTCTCGCAACTGCCGACAATATTCTCACTTTCCGCATAGTCGCAAAAGAAATAGCACAGATGAACAACATCTTCGCTTCTTTTATGCCAAAACCTTTTTCTGATCAAAACGGATCAGGACTTCACATTCATATGTCTCTTTTCAAAAACGACAAAAACATTTTTTTTGACAAAAACAAAGATTATTTACTTTCGGACACAGCAAAACATTTCATTGCCGGAGTACTTAAGCATACTAACGAATTTTTTGCCGTCACAAATCAATGGATAAATTCTTACAAAAGATTCCATGCAGAATTCGAAGCGCCGACTTTTGCTTCGTGGGGCACGGGAAGCAATGCAATGCTTGTCAGGGTTCCTGAATGCAGACATGACAAACCTAATTCAATGAGAATTGAAATACGTAATCCGGATCCTTCATGTAATCCGTATCTGGCTTTGGCAGTAATTCTGAATGCTGGACTTAAGGGTATTGAAAACAATTACGAATTCGAAAAACCTTCTGATATGTCTTCAAAACCAAAAGTTGGTCAGAAATTACCTGAAACACTATCCGAAGCACTTGTTTACTTTTCAAACAGTGAACTCATTGATGAAACTCTTGGATCATACATCAAAGAAATATTTATTGAAAACAAACGCATAGAAATAGATGCATTTAACCGACATGTATCAGATTTCGAAATTACTAATTATTTCCCTATTCTGTAATGAAAATTAATTCTGCACTGATAGGATGCGGGCGGATCGGATTTATGCTTGAAAATGATCCGCTCAGAAATAAACCATGCACCCACTACGGCGGAGCCATATCCGCTGGAATTAAATTTAATTATGCCTGTGATATTAATGCAGACAGATTAAATTCATTCGCACAAAAAGCTAAAATCAAACAGCAATATCTTTTTTCCGACTACAACGAGCTTCTGAAACATGCAGATCTTGATCTGGCTGTAATCTCGGCTAATACTTCAGAGCACTATAAAATAATAAAATCATGCGCCGAAAATAAAGTTAAGGTAATAGTCTCTGAAAAACCTTTAACTGCTGAAATCAAAACTGCTGATGAAATTTTAAAAATCTGCAATAAAAACTCTGTAATTCTGATAACTAACCATGAAAGACGCTATGATCCTTATTATCAAACGGCAAAACATCTGATAAACTCCGGAAATCTCGGAAAATTGATTTCTATACGCGGATCGATGATGACATCTTCTCATAGAGGAAATTCTCTCGCAGAAAACGGCGGAGGTCCTTTTCTGCACGATGGAACACATCTGGTTGATATGATACGTTTTTTTTCCGGAGAAATAATCCATGTAAACTCAGAATTTCAAAGATATTCCCGCGATAAGGGTTTTGAGGATTATATTGCATGTCACATGAAATCTGAAAACGGAGTTCAGATATTTGCTGAAGCAGGCGGAAATTGTTCATATTTTGCATTCGAACTGGATATCAATCTTTCAAAAGGCCGCATAATCATAGGTAACGGTTATCGAAAATTGTACACACCGAAAGAATCATCTTTCTATACAGGGTTTTATGATCTCGCTGAAAATATTTTCCCGACACCGAAAAATAAGCATAATTCGTTTACAAATTTATACCGAGAAGTAAAGTCTGTGCTGTCAAATAAAACTAATATTATAACATCATCAGGCTTAGACGGATATAAGGCTCTTGAAGTAATTAATGCGGCATATCTTTCTTCTTACAAACAAAAGCCGGTTCGTTTGCCTCTTTCTCCTAGTGAAATCAATATCAAACGCATTTTTAGCATTTAATCATATGAACTTTTATTTGTCAGGATCAAAAAATTATGTTAAACAATATATTAGAGCTCCTGAGCTCTATACGGCTTACTCTTTTATACCGGACAGCTAATAGTTATTGACTTTTAAAATACTTATTATAGAATATTATGGTGAGGAAAGTTCGAATGATTGAAATCAGTTCTGAAAAATCCGGCCTTGTCTCGAAAATTCAGATAAGGGGCAAATTTATTATTGATGAGGTTCCAAGATTTGAAACCGAATACATGAAACTCATCGGAATGAATGTTACAGTTATAGGAGTTGACCTCACCGAAACGGAGTATATTGATTCATCTGCAGTTGGTGCTTTGGTTAAATTTATGAATACCGCTAAAAACTCAAAAATAGAAATACATCTTTATAATATGAATCAAAGCATAAGGCACATCTTCAAGCTTGCATTTATTGACAGATTTTTCAATATAACAGATGCCGAAGCACTTTCAAAGATGCATCCTGAAATAAAATGGTAATTACATAAATCCGTTTTCTCTAAGAGATTCTTCAAGACTCTTCGAACTATCGGAAGAGACAAATTTTTTAATATATTTTCCGATAATATCGGTTTCTATGTTTACCGATGTTCCGACTTTCCATGAAGGTATATTGGTGTTTTTCATCGTCTCTGGTATAATATAAAGGGAGAACTCATTCCCTTTTACAGCAACTATTGTAAGAGAAATTCCGTCAACAGTTACCGAACCTTTAGACACCAACATGGAAATCAATTCGTGAGAAACAGAAATATTCACAGACAGACCTGAGGCATCAGAAACTAAATTCTTAATAATTCCTGTTCCGTCAGCGTGTCCGGAAACGATGTGACCGCCGAAACGGGAATTGGCAAGCATGGCTCGTTCAAGATTTATATTATCACCGATTTTCAATTTCCCAAGTGTTGTAAGAGAAATTGTTATACGTGAAGCAAATACTTCAAAATATTTATCAGTATTTTTTGTAATTGTCTGACATACTCCGTTAAGCGCAACAGAATCTCCAGTCTTTAATGAAGAAGTTACAATATATGAATCAATTCCGATAGTTATTCCACTGCCGGAAGAAACAATTGATGAAACTTTTGCACACTCCTCAATAATTCCTGTAAACATCAGACCTCTTTCTGTAATAAGCATGATACAATAAATCATCATTCAACGAACAGGATGATAAATCAAACAGCTTTTTGTTTGTTTGACTATTAAATGCCTTTGAACCTGAAAACACTTTTTGACCGTCTATAAATATTTTGGATGCAATAAACAAATATTCTTCATCAATTACATCTTCGTTCAGAAATCCGCCCGAAACACGTCCTCCACCTTCAAGCATTGCACTCATAATGCCGATTGACGCAAGATCAGAAAGGATATTTTCAAAATAACCTTTCTCTGGTAAAATCCGGATTCTGCCTAGTTTTAAGAGTTCTGAAAAAAAATCTGTATCATATTCCTTTGTTTCATAAATAATAAAATTGTTATCTCTGAAGAAATTCATATTCCTAGTATATTTTTCTGAAAAACCGATAACAACACGAAGAGGCTGAGAAGAACATAGCTCATTATGGGAAAAAAGATTAGAAAGAATTCCGTTTTGATATCCCGAGAATAAAACATTTTCAAAATTAAATCCGCTAATATCAAAATCATTCAGCCTCACATCCAGCGAAGGATTATCTGAAAGTAAAGTATTCTTTCCAACTATAACTGCATCATTCAAAGCACGCAGACGATGTGAAATATACCTTGAAATTTCATTGGAAATCCATTTTGAAGAACCATTTACATCAGCGATAAACCCATCCAGAGTAACAGCGGACTTATGAATAAGATATGATCTTTTTTTTTCAATCATTGTGAAAAAAGGACGGTACATGTCAATAGCGTAATCCTTGAAATCCTCGGCAATTATAACGTCAATACCGTTTTCTTTCAGAATACGTACGCCGTTTCCGCTGACTTTTGGATTGCAGTCGAATATTGGAAGATAAACCCGCTTAATCCCTGAAGAAATGATTTTATCTGTGCACGGAGGAGTCTTGCCGTAATGCGAACAAGGTTCAAGAGTAACATATAATTCAGAGCCGATAGAATCTTCACCTGCAGAGTTTATTGCGCAAACTTCTGCATGATCACCTCCGCAGACTTGGGTTCCGCCGGATGAAATGATTCTTCCGTCCTTTACTAAAACAGCCCCGACAGGGGGATTCGGAGACGTATAACCGCATCTTGAAAAAGCCGTTTCAAAAGCTTTCCGCATAAAAGTGCTGTTATAGATAGTCAAGATTCCTCCGCAAAAAAAAGGTCACCCGAAACGAGTGACCTTTTTAAATTATTCATTTCACTATCAATATACTTCTTTGTTTTTCTTTATGAATTTTTCATAAGCAAGAACAACAGGAGACGCTACAAAAATAGAAGAATATGTACCGATTGAAATTCCGAAAAGAAGTACAATCGCAAAATTTCTAATCGTATCGCCGCCGAAAACTAGAATTGCCAGAACTGAAAAAAGTGTTGTCGCAGATGTCAGAATCGTTCTCGACAATGTCTGAGAAATAGCCATGTCAACCACATGCGAAAATTTTACGGAATGTTTTACCGCCATATTTTCACGTATTCGGTCAAAGACGACAATGGTGTCATTTACGGAATAACCGAAGATGGTAAGCAGCGCCGCGATAACCGGAACATCCATTTCAATTCCGAGAACACCGCAAAGAAGAAAGGAAAGTGTTACGTCATGCATAAGAGCCACCATAGCTCCTACAGAAAACTTAAACTCAAAACGGAACGCAAGATAGATGGTCATCATAATCATCGCCATCAAACCGAGTTTGAGAGCCGATTTTCTTAGATAATCACCGATTGAAGGACCGACAGTTTCAACTGCGAGCTCCTCAGCGCCTGAAAATTTAAAACTAATAATTCTCCATATCAAAGCATGAGTTCTGTCGGAAGAACCGTTATTAACTTCACTTTTCGGAGTCTTGTCAGGATATGTTTTTTCAAGAATACTGCGGTTAAGCTTGATAAGCTTCTCTGCTGAAGCAAGATTCGTCGAGAAATCAGTAAGCTTTTCGATTTCTGCAACAGAAGCAGCCATTTCTCCTTCAAGTTTTATACCCTTAACAGTTATCCAGCTTTTGTAAAAATTCGGATTAACAAGAAGATCATTCAGCCATTTAATTGAATTCAGTCCGCCTTCAGCTTCAACCGGTGGAACAATATCATATTTATCATTTACAATAGATTTTACTAGCTCATCCGCTGTATAAGAACCGGAAAACTCGCTTCCCATAAAATCATAAACCGGACGATCAAGCAGTTTAGAATAGATCAAATATTCATTTTTTTCATCTTCACCAACCTTCTGAACAGAAGCGTTGATTCCATTTTCTGAAAGAGAATTCTTGATATCAGTCAGTGTGACATCTTTTGCAAAACGCACAGTTACTTTTGCTCCGCCGAGAAAATCTATTCCCCAGACCATACCGCCTTTCATATAAGTAATTGCTATGAAAGAAAGAAACAGCAACGCGGAGAACATGTATACAAATTTTCTATATTTGGTAAATCTAATAACCTTTTCCACTTAGTTCTCCTTATATACTTAGAGATTTCATGTTTTTCTTAGAGTTGACAATGATATGGAATATCATTTTCGATACAAACAATGCAGCGATCATACTCGAAATAATACCCACGCTCAGTGTTACGGCAAATCCTTTTATAGGACCTGATCCGATTCTTGAAAGAATAAGAGCCGCAAGAAGAGTTGTTATGTTAGAGTCAAAAATCGTCCAGAAAGCTCTATCGAAACCGGCGTCGACTGCCGCACGGGGGGTCTTTCCATGACGGAGTTCTTCTTTAATACGCTCGTAAATGATTACATTCGCGTCAACTGCCATACCGATTGTCAAAATTAAACCGGCAATACCAGGAAGTGTGATTGTGAATCCCATCATTGAAAGAAGAGCAAGAAGAATCATCATATTCATTATGAGACAAATATTTGCAATTAATCCAGCACCTTTGTAATAAATAAGCATGAAAAGAATAACTGCACAAGCGCCGACCATGAGAGCCCTCATTCCGGCGTCAATTGAATCCTGACCAAGTGAAGGACCTACTGTTCTTTCTTCTGCAATTTTCAAATCAACAGGAAGAGCTCCCTCGTTGATAACTTTAGTAAGAAGATTCGCTTCATCGAAGGTGAAATTACCCGTGATATTAGCACGTCCGTCAGAAATCTGAGTCTGAATTGTCGGTGCCGACTTGATCATATTATCTATTATAATGGCAAGGCGTTTGCCTATATTTTTCTTGGAAGTTACTTCTGCAAATTTTTTCGCACCTTCTGCATGAAGACTGAAATCAACGGTATATCTGCCCATGCTGTCTGTGCCTACAGAAGCCTTTGCGATATCGCCGCCTTCAAGTGAAACTTCTTTTACAAGAGCAAGCGGAGTTACTGGAATTATTTCATTAGTTACGCGGTCACGGTCAAAAAGAAAAAGAAGTTCCATATCTGCAGGAATGTTAATTTCTTTAGACAAATCCGCAAGAAGAAGCTTCTGCTCTGTGTCAAGTTTCGGAATTTCAATGTTCTTTTCCTTGAGTTTTGCCGCAGCCTGAGCGGAAAATTCATCATTAACTATGCGGTATTCTACGCGTCCGGTTGTTCCGATAGTGGCCTTAACCATCTTAGGGTCTTTAACTCCCGGAAGCTGAATCTCAATTGAATCAACACCCTTCATTCTAACGGAAGTTTCTGAAACTCCGAACTGATTTATTCTGCCGCTTATTTTTTCAAGGGCCTGCTCAACCGCTGCCTTTTTATCATCATCAGTAAACTTACGTTTTGCTTTTTCTTCCATACGGGCATAATCAGCCTCGAGAACAAGACTCATACCGCCCTGAAGGTCAAGACCAAGATTAATCTTTTTTGCAAGAAAATATTTTTCAGCCCAGTGTTTGCTGAACACTGCATCCTCGATAAAAGGAAGTGATCTAACTTCATTCATCTTGGCGTCGGTAATTCCATAACCTCTGAAAACTATTTCTGAATCCGAAGAAGAAACTACTTCTTTTCCGGAAAATCTGTGTTTCAAATTATCTATCTGTTCAGAAGAAACACCTTTTTTCATTGAAACTTTAAGCGTACGCTCTCCAAATGTCGGAAGAAGAAAAACAGCGCACAGCGAGCATATCGCAAGTATAACAAAAAGTCTTACTAAAATTTTAGATTTCATTTATTCCTCTTATCTGTTCCTGACTCTGAATACTTTATGTTTCTTTTTTCTGTCCTTAAGCTTAATTATAACTGCTATCAGAAAAATTCCGGCTACTATCGCAATCGGCTTAATGTAAGGAAGAAGCCACAAAGTAGCTTTTCCTTCATCAACGACAGAATCAGCCGAATCCGATTCTTTTTTAGCCTGATCAGTTTCCTTTGCTTCACTCATTTTTGCCGGATCTATTTTAATATCCGGAATTCTTTTCGATAGAAAATCATCGCTTGAGATATCCAGCAATTGAAAATTCTCAGAAGCATTTACTTGAACAGGATTAGCCTTAGGCTCTTTTGCCTTTTTTGTCTTTTTTACAGGCTCAACCGGTTTTTCTGCCGTTTGGGTCTCAGCAGCCTTTGGTTCCGTCTGAACCGGAGATTCTACGGCATCCTGAGCCGGAAGAAATGAAAAAACACATAAGGAAGACAAAAGAAATAATTTTTTCATAATACTACCTAAACAAGTTTCTGTTGAATAGAAGCTTTTGTAACTTCAATCTTGGTATTATCCGAAATTTTTAAAACAACAATCGCTTCTTCAGGCTTTAATGCGCTAACAACACCGTAGATACCGCCGACAGTTAAAACTCTATCTCCTTTCTGAAGAGAATCGATCATTTTAATTCTTTGTTTTTCTTTCTTCTGCTGTGGACGAATTAGAAGAAAGTAGAAAACTACCATCATCAAAACCATCGGGATAATAAAACTTACAAGCGAACCGCCTGCCGCAGCAGGCTGGGACTGTGCATACAAATTTTCAAAAAGCATAAATTTCTCCATTTAATTGATTACATCGCAAAATAGTTTAAAAAGCTTTACTGTCAATAATATTTCTTCATATTCTAAAATCTGATATCTCCGATAGTAAACTGAAAGGAGAACTTCTTATCAACACGAGAAAAGCCACCTTGCTTAATACCGTCCCATTGAAGTTTCTGCCCCCACCAAAAACGCAAAGGCATCATTGCCATTTGAATTCTCACACCAAATCCCCAAGAATATCTGAAATATTTCATCGTATTTATATCGCCTATGTCGCCCAAATTATAAAGCTCTCCATTAGCCCGATCTTCTGCTAAAGTTGCAGCGAAATCTTTATCTGCATATCTCTCCCAGCGCGAATCACTCCATAATGAACCCGCATCAAAGAAAAGGGCGGTCCAGACATATTCAAAAAGCAGCGGAATACGCAATTCTGCACCATATTGAAGCCTGTGATATAGTCCGTCATTCCATGAGTCCGGAAGCTTGCTGTCATCATAATCCCATCCCCTGACAGTTTCTGGGCCACCTATTTCGAGACGATCATCCTCTTCAAGCCAAGGATTTTTTGTGTTATTCTGACGTTTAGATACTTTCGACTTGTTAAACGGCGGATTAATAAAATCCCCGCTTGCTCTCAATTCTATTACACATTTGTTCTTCGGAAGATACGGAAGGGAAAAAGGCGAATAATACCATGCAGCTGAAACTATATTCTCAACATAGTGATCCTGACCGCCTAAAAAAGCACCACCGACAAATAAAGTTTCAAAATCAAGATTGAGACCCTTTGTTGTCAAAAGCGAGTGATCAGTAGAATTATGATACAGATTAAAACTGATAACACGTTTTTCCTGAATGCCGAGAGCTTTAATCTTAAAGGTTTCATCTGAACAGTTGCCCGCCGCATCTGTTATTTTCTTAAACGAATGTCTCCAGCGAATTCCTACGCCGTTATAAATCATAAATCCGTAAGACAAACCGGTACTATAACCAAAAGATCTCTGACGGTATTCATCATTGTCATCCAAATCGTCAAAATAAGGAGTAGATGAATCTACCTGATATAGACTATAGAAAACAGAAGCACTGAATCCTACAGGAGAATCAAATACATAAGGATCTGAATACGAAAGTGATGATGATATTCTCTCTGCACCATATTCAACTTTAATCTCAACCTTCTGAGCCAGCCCTCTGAAATTATTCTCTGCAACTGCGGCTGTTATAGCAAATCCGGTACTGCTTCCGATACCTCCACCCATATTAATATTTCCTGTCGGCTGTTCGATAACAGAAAAAATAAGGTTAACTTTATCATCACTGCTTCCCGGACGAATGTCGATATTAACTTCTTTAAAAAAACCTAGTGCATAAATTCTCTCTCTGGATATATCAAGATATTTCTGGTTATATTTTTTACCTTCTTTAACAAGAATCTGGCGACGAATGATTTTTTCTTTTGTCTTTTTATTTCCTTTTATAATTATATTCTCAATATCTACAGGCTTTCCTTCGAATATCTTGAAATTATAAGAAACATATTTCCTTTTTACTATTTTATTCCCTATTTTTTTTTCGCGTTCAACAACCGTTTTCACCGGCATAACACGAGCAAAAACATGTCCTATAGTGGAATACTCATAACTGATCATTGATCTGTCCTGCTGAAATTTCGTTTCATCAAAAACAACATCATCATCAGCCAAATCAACAGAAAGTCCGCGGATTTTATCTGCAAGCGCATCTGCCGGATCTTTTTCTTTCTTCAAAGTAAACTGAGATGTAATTCTTTCATTAGAAATCAGTTTATTTCCTTCAAGAGAATAGCCTTCAAAATAATATCTTTCTCCCTCTTTAAATTTTAAAGTAATGTAAAGCTCTCTATCTTCTGTGATTTCAGGATTTTTCCATTCGAGACGCGTATTTTCTTCAACTATATCCGCATCAAGATAACCCAGGGATCTATAAAAGTAAATAAGCCTCATTTTATCCTGTTCGAATTCATCTCTTTTAAATTCGCCTGAATTCAAAAGACTCTTTGACTTTATCTGCATCATAGAGCGCAATTGATGATCATAAATTTTGTTTATGCCCAAAAGCGTTATGCGGCCAACATTAACTTCCTCTCCGTCGTCTATAAAATAGATTATTCTATTAGAATTTCTTTTGCCTTCAATTCTTTTAATTTCATAACGTACGGTTGCATTGAATGCACCTTTCTCCTGAATCAGATGATTAAGAATTATACTCGAACCAGCCTCAACAAGATTTTGCTGAAAAGGTTCGGATTCACGAAAGGGCAGCTTAATAAGAATGTCATCGGTCTTAATTTTTTCACTTCCGCGGAATTCTATCTGCCCGACAACAGGTCCTTCTTTACAATAATATTTAATGATTACTCCGCCGTCATACTCGGAAACATATACTTTTACATCCATCATGTTGGCATTTTTTACCAACGCTTTTATATCCGCCTGAATAAGCTCTGATTTAAGAGGGTCACCGACATAACTTGAGCATAAATCTAGAAGATCACCATAAGATTTGTCGTAAACCTGACCGTACTCAACCGTTCCGTCTTCCAATTCGGAAACACCGACAAACTCTATGCGTTTTATTATTTTATTTTCATATTCTGAAGGAATGGTATATCCGGATTCTTTAAAAAAAAGAAAACTCAATATCAGAAGCGCTAAAAATGCCGCAGAAGGAAGAGCCTTAAAAAATTTCATCTTATAAATCAACCAAATCCGTTATTTTTCGATAAACCGTCATAAGTATATTTAAGAGGAAATGCTGTCAAGAATTTAGCATAAAGCACCGGATCAGTTCTTTACGGCGGCGAGAACGAAATTTTTAACTCCTTTCTTATTAAGTGCATCAATTACCGAAACTACCGATTCATAATTTGATTCTTTATCAGCTCTGATAATAATTTTTCCTTTGAAATCTGCAAGTTTTTCGGCTTCTTCCTGTATTTTAGATGAATCAATCTTTACATCATTAAAAAATATCTCATTATCCTTATTTATGCTCACAACCGCCTCGCCTGCAATATTTTCATCACTTTTATCCGCACGGGGAAGATTAACATTAATCGATGAAATCTTTCCGAGGCTGGATGTCACCATGAAAAAAATAACAAGAAGAAACACCAAATCAATCATCGGCGTTATGTCTATCAGCGACCTGTACTCTCTGCGCGAAGTAAG
>JAKPJF010000084.1 GCA_029554345.1 Spirochaetota bacterium
TCCAAATGGGGCCACAAATATATTTATGACAGAGAAGAATTGACCATTTGTTTTTTAGAGGCCGGATTTTCAGATATTAAACTTTGCGAATGGAAGCAGAGCGAACATGCAGAATTTTTTAATATTGAATCTCGATTCTACCACCACGATCTGATTATGGAAGGAACGAAAAGATGAATGATGTAGTCGTATCCATTTGCTGTATAACCTATAACCATCGCAAATACATCAGAAGAGCGATTGATGGATTTTTGATGCAGAAGACCAGTTTTAAATATGAAATACTTCTTCATGACGATGCGTCTACCGACGGGACTTCGGAAATCATAAAGCAGTATCAGGAAAAATATCCCGAATTAATAAAAGCCGTCATACAGAAGGAAAACAAATATAAGAAAGGAATGAATGAAGGATATTTTTATGGGTTTGAACCTTTTTGCCAAGATTTGTTCCCTATGGCAAAGGGCAGATATTTAACTTTGTGTGAAGGAGATGATTATTGGGTTGATCCAGAAAAAATTCAGAAGCAAGTTGAATATATGGATAAACACCCTGAACACTCCATGTGTTATCACAGCGCCAACATGCTTATGGAAGAAACGAAACAGATGATGCTTTTCAACCCCGCAAGAACAAACGGAAAGGATTTTTCAAGAGAAGAAATGGTGGCGACTCCCGCAGGTATCGCTACTGCATCAAAAATGCTTCGGAATTATTATAATGAAAAGACAAAAAAAGATTATTTGACCTTTACCGGCGACTGTTTTATGACCGCTTTTTATGCAACTTTTGGGAGTTGCGGTTTTGTTAAAGACATAAAGCCTTCCGTTTACAGAATTCATTCAGAAGGCGTTTGGTCTGGCAAAAGTATGCATCAGAAAAGAGCTTTGGTATATTTTATGAATACCAAGCTCTATGAACTGTTTAGTAAAATGAACCATCCAAAATTCACCGTGATAAGGAAACGTATATTAGATCAACAGAGAGCATTTGGAATCATCATTCCTACATTTCAACGTGGAGACGGCAAGACCCCATTTTATTTAAGTAGGTGTATTGCTTCAATATATGCACAGACCCATCAAGACTTTATTATTTATTTGATAGGAGATGACTATATAGAGCAAAAGGAAGTTGAAAAGATCATTGAGAGATATAATGGTGATGGAAGATTGGTCTGGGAGAACCTCCCGGAAGCCGTTGAACGATTAAAATATTTTGACAATAAGGAAGTTCTCTGGTCTTGTGGCGGAGCCAATGCTACGAATAGAGGATTAGAGCTGGCAAAAAAAGATGGCATCAAGTATGTCTGTTTACTTGACCATGACGATTAT
>JAKPJF010000090.1 GCA_029554345.1 Spirochaetota bacterium
CGTAATCTGGAACGCTGTAATGATTGCGAACTTTGCTCTCTATCTTGTCCGATGAATATTAATATCACGGAAAATGAATCTGTGCAGAACCCGAATTGCATTCTTTGTTTCAAGTGCAGGGAAAAATGCCCTAAACCCGAAACTCTAAAAGGAAAAATGGAAAAATAGATGAAAGTTATTCTGCAAATATTGGTCTTACTGCTTTTGGGAGGTATGCTTATTTTCCTGTTTTATAATGCTTTCCTATCTTTTGCTATGAATAAAGATGACTGCTCTGTAACTTCAATTCCGCAAAAGGAAAGCAGGCAATTTAATAACCATACCCTAAACTCTGATCGCCAGGATAAAATTTCAACCCCTAAAGAAAATGAATTCTCGTTTACAATAAGAACTCAGTCCCAAAATATTAAAACTGAACCATCTTCTACTCAACCGCAAGCTAAAACTTCCCTCTCCGAACTTCCTCTTGAGAATAAACTTTTGTCTACTGAACCATCAGAAACAACCAATCCCTCCCCTAAAACTATCTACCAAGTAAATAAAGATCTCTGTATTGGCTGTAAACTCTGTATCCGCTATTGTCCTGAAGGTGCTATCTATATTAAAAACGGAAAAGCTGTAATTGATACTACAAAATGCACTGCTTGTGGAATCTGCTCTGATGGAAACAATAAAAACTTTACGGGTTGCCCGGTTGGCGCTGTGTTTTCAGGAAAGTTATGAAGTGCTGGAGTGCAGGAGTGCTGGAGTGCTGGAGTGCTGAAGTTAGTGAAAAAGTGAAACATGTTCTGAACTTCCCCCAGATATTCTTGTAAATCTCAAATCTGCGTAATCTGCGTAATCTGCGTGAGAATTATTCTGCTAAATCTGCATGAACTTACATTTTTCAACTTGACAAATAGTAACTGCCTATTTCTATAAAATTCAGTTGCTGAATATCATTTTTTCTAAAATATACTTCAGCGCCATAACTCATTATCTATAAATAAGATACTGACTTAAGAAAATAGAGGTTTGGAGATGTTTTCATCTATTCGCAAAAGAAACGGTACTATCGTTCCTTTT
>JAKPJF010000129.1 GCA_029554345.1 Spirochaetota bacterium
CGCGAAATTGACTTAATGCCCATGTGAGCCCAGTAGTTAGATTTGCTTCTCATTGAAATTTCGATATCTCTCAGACTGCTTTTTCCTGTTAATTGTGAATACAGCAAAACTGTACTCATTTCCCAAGTAGAAAAGTTTCTAACATTTTTGTCGCCTTTATATTCCTTAACAATATTTTCGAATTCATACCTTGAAAATAATGATTGCATTTCTTTCAGTAAACATTTTGTCTTAAACATGCTATTAATTCTCCGAACGTATTGATTTTATTGGTGTTTTGCAATTCCAACATAATCAACGCATTTGAGAATTAATAGCATTTTTCTTGTTTTCTAATGATTCTATGGGACAGCAGTGATGATACTTATTATTAAGGCAAATTAAAATAAAAGGCGATGAACATTCATCACCTTTTATTTTTTAGCTCCATTAAGCTGTAATCATCAATATGTTTTTAAAGTGTTTTCGTATGCCTGTGAAGCAGCTTTTCTGTTCATGCGGATTTCTTCATCTGACGGGTCGGATTCAACACCGAGATTAAATGCTCTGAGCGCTTCACGGTATTCGCCTTTTTTAAAATGAGCTTTTCCGATATTATTATAAGCATCTCCGGCGATTTTTCCGTCGTCGCTTGATTTTACAATTAGATAGAAAGTTTCAATGGCTCTGTCGTATGCTCCGCGCTTGTAATAAATCAGGCCAAGAGCTGTAAGTGCATCCTTATCTGAAGGGCTGAATTCGAGAGCTTTCTGAATGTATTCAAGACCTTTTGCGGCAGGTCTTTCCGGATTTTCTCTGTCGGTTTTATTTGATTCGATTATACCGAGATTGATGTATGCTTTGATTGTCAGTTCGCGCGAAGTGTTAAGCTCGACAACTTTTAGGTAGCGTTTTTCGGCAAAATCAAGAATTCCCTTTTTATTGTATATCGTCGCCACTGCAAACTGAGCATCTGCAAGCATCGGCCATTTTTCTGTAATCTTTAAATATTCAGACTGGGCGTCATCAAGATATCCGAGATCGTAAAGCAGATCAGCGAGAGCCATATGCGGCTTTGGATTGTCAGGATTCAGCCTTTTTGCATTCTGCCAGGCTTCCATTGCTTTTTCGTTTTCGCCCTTGTGTTTGTAGGCGATTCCGAGATTGTAATAAGCCGCATCGTCTTTTGAATTGAGAGCAAGGGCTTTATTGTATGCTTCAATGGCTTCGTCAAAACGCTGAGCTTCATCAAAAATATTTCCCATATTAACGTAAGCGATTCGGGCGTTTTCGCTTGCCGGTTCCAGTTCCGTTATTTTTTTGAATGCGTTAAGCGCGGCGTCAAGTTCGCCTTTGTTATAAAGAAGCTCTCCAAGCCGCGCGAGAATTTTCGTGTTGCGTGAATTGTTCTGAAGTATCTTATTGTAGACGTCAATTCCCTTATCATAGGCCTTCAGCGAAGTATATACTGCGCCGAGATTTTCAAGCATCTCATTATCCTGAGAGCCGAGTTCCTGAGCTCTCAAAAATTCCGCAAGCGCAGAATCATTCTTTCCGCTTCTTAGATATACTATGCCGAGATTGTAATGATCAATCGCATCATTCGGATTCATGTTGACGGCATTCTTTAAATATTGCTCGGCAAGAGCGTAGTCTCCGCGTTCGAGATAAATGATGCCGAGTTTAGAGTGGGCGAGGTAGGCGATCTTTCCGCTTCTGTCGCTTTCGAGCGCTTTTTTGAAATATTCTATTGCAAGAGGTTCGTCGGCTTTTTTTAAATATGACTGCGCGGCATTATAGAGTGCGGATGCGTTACCCGGTTCGTATTTCAGTGCTTCCTTATATGCTTCAAGAGCTTCGGAGTATTTGCGCATTTCATAATATATGTTTCCTTTCAGAAGCAGATTGTTCGCGTTTTCCGGCTGAATATTTATAGCTTTGTTGACACTGTCAAGTGCCTCGGCAAGCAGTTTCATTTTTCTGTATGTGATTGCCATATTTCTGTATGTTGAAGCGCTTAGTTTGCTGTCGGAGTCGTATTTTAATGCGCGTTTATAGTAATCAATGGCTTTTGTGAAGTTTCCGCGCTCGTCTTCAATAATTCCGAGGTATGTTAAGGCCTGAGCTTTATCTTTGCTTGAAGCGTCGGAATTTATAACTTCGTTGAATTCGTTTGCCGCGTCGTTGAAATAGCCCTTGCTGTAACTGTCAATTCCCCTGCGCAGATTAACATTCTCGCTGTCAGTGCCGGGAGTATCCATCTTGTCGCTTCGGGTATAGGCTTCGTCCTTATCTTTTGCTCCGAATTCAATTTTTGAAAGAATTGACTCATTGCCTTTTTTATATTTGGTGATTAAAAAAATTGCTCCGCCGGTTATTATGAGAAGAAGCAGTGCGGCGGCAATAACCTGATATTTCTTTTTTGGATTGTTTCCCGGCTGAGGAAAATTACTCTGTGGATTGTATTCATATTCCCTGTCTGCGGAGAGGGTAAGTCTGTTTTTTCTTATTCCGTTCAAGTTTCCCTGCCTGTTAAGGCGGTTATTTCAGTTCAGACTTATGAACGGCATCTAGAATTCCGTTGATGAACTGAGCTGAGTTTTCACCGCCGTATATTTTGCCAAGCTCAATAGCTTCGTTGATAGTAACGGGAGCCGGAATCGTTTTAAGATGAACAAGCGCGTATATTGACAGTCTTAATATAGACTTGTCGATCGACGCGATACGGTCAAATTTCCAGTTTTTCGCATATTTGACTATAAGAGCATCGATTTCTTCGACGTTTTTTATAGTCCCGGATATCAACTCCTTAGCGAAATCGGAAATTTCAGCGGGAACCTCCTCTTCAATCCATCCAAGACCTGAAAGATCCTGAGATGATTTTCCGACGGTGTCATACATATAAAGCCCTTGAAGGGCAATTTCACGTGATTTTCTTCTGTGACCCATTATTTAAGCTTCTTATAGAGATTGATCATTTCAATAACGGCCATACCAGCGTCAAATCCCTTGTTCCCGGCCTTTGTTCCGGCTCTTTCTATCGCCTGCTCTATATTATCGGTAGTAAGCACTCCGAAAATTACAGGAATATTTGAAGAAAAAGAAACCTGTGCAATGCCTTTTGACGCCTCTGCAGCAACATAATCGAAGTGAGGTGTTGAACCTCTGATTACAGCACCGAGGCATATTATTCCGTCAAATTTTCCGCTTTCAGCCGCAACTTTTGCAGCAGCGGCAATTTCAAATGCTCCGGGAACTTTAATCAGTGTTATATCATCAACAGATGCGCCGTTACGCGTAAGGCAATCAACCGCACCGCCTATCAGTTTTTCTGTAATAAAATCGTTGAACCTTGATGCGATAATGCCCACTTTTACGGCTTTTGCCTCAAAATTACCTTCAATGATTTTCATGGGAAAACTCCTTGAAGGTAATCAAACTGATTTATGGACTTTTCAGTCAACATTTTTTCCGGCATTAGCGCATTCGTGAAAGAAATAATGATCTTTTTGACTGATGTGTTGATTTTATCATCGAATTTAAATTTTTTGCGGAAAGACGCAAATCTTAGATATTTTATAAATTTGATGAAAATATTTCATTTTGAGGTTATATTGCTGATATTGTTGCAACCAAAGAAAAGTTCAATTGGTCATTCAGTTGTTGAACAAAATTACGGAAGTGTATATGTTTTATATTAAAGTTGATTCCGAACTGTGCAAAGGCTGTTTGCTGTGCCTTTCGGAATGTCCTAAAGGGCTTATTAAGCCCGGAAAAAATTTTAACAGCAAGGGTTGGCTTGTAGTGAACGCTGAGGCTGAAGGCTGTACCGGATGCAGAAAATGCGTAACTGTATGCCCCGATCTTGCGATAAAATTGTACAGGGAGAACTGATTTGCGTAAATTAATAAAAGGAAATGAGGCGATGGCTGAAGGAGCCGTTATTGCCGGATGCAGATATTATTTCGGCTATCCAATCACGCCGCAGAATGAAGTACCTGCATACATGTCGAAAAGACTTCCTGAAGTCGGCGGGGTTTTTGTACAGGCTGAAAGCGAACTTGCTTCGATAAACATGGTTTATGGTGCGTCTGCTGCCGGAGCCAGGGTGATGACGACCACTTCGAGTCCCGGATTTTCTCTTATGATGGAAGGAGTATCCTATCTTGCCGCTTCGCGTCTGCCATGCGTTCTCGCAAATGTTCAGCGAGGAGGACCGGGTCTCGGCAATATAGCGCCGGCTCAGGGAGATTATTTCCAGGCAGTTAAGGGCGGAGGTCATGGTGACTATAGGCTGATTGTTTTTGCACCTGCATCTCCGCAGGAAATGCTTGATCTTACCATTCTCGCTTTTGAACTTTCTGATAAATACAGAGTACCTGCTTTGATCTTGTCTGACGGTATAATCGGTCAGATGATGGAAAGCGTTGATATTCCTGAAAATTACGTACCGGGAAAAGTTGATAAACCATGGGCGCTTACAGGAGCAGAAGGAAGATCCAAGAATGTTGTCTGTTCACTTTTTCTTGATGAAAATGTAATGCAGAATCTGAATACCGAACTTTCTGATACTTATGAAGAGCTCAAGAAAAGCGAAGTACGTTATGAGTCTTTTATGACTGATGACGCTGAGGCCGTAATCGTTGCTTTCGGTACACCTTCAAGAATTGCGAAAAACGCGGTTCTCCGCGCCCGTGCTGAAGGCTGCAAAGCAGGTCTGTTACGTCCCATAACGATTTTCCCTTTTCCGGAAAAAGAAATTTCCTCTCTAATTGAAAATAATGTTAAAAACTTTCTCGTTACAGAAATGAATTCCGGTCAGATGCTTGAAGATGTCAAACTTGCAGTATCAGGCAGATCAAATGTCCATTTTTACGGCACAACCGGCGGAGTCATAACAGACGAAGATGAAATGACTGATAGAATTATGTCTATCTGCAAAGGAGGAAGCCGTGGCTGATATTATTTTTGACAGACCAAAATCCATGACGTCTGCTCCGTTTCATTATTGTCCGGGGTGCGGTCACTCCGTCATTCACCGTCTGATTTGCGAAGTTATTGATGAGATGAATCTTCGCGGAAAGACTATTGCCGTTGCGCCTGTCGGATGTGCTGTTCTGGCATATGATTATTTTGATTTTGATGTAAGCGAGGCTGCGCACGGAAGGGCTGCGGCTGTTGCGACCGGCATAAAAAGAGTTCATCCCGATAAGCTGGTTATAAGTTATCAGGGAGACGGGGATCTCGCTTCCATCGGTATGGCTGAAACAATTCATACAGCAAACAGAGGCGAAAAGATTACAGTAATTTTTGTGAACAATACTAATTACGGAATGACCGGCGGGCAGATGGCTCCGACGACTCTTGTCGGACAGGTTACAACTACGACGCCGAAAGGCCGTAATCCCGAGACAGAAGGCTATCCCATCAGAATGGCTGAGATGATAGCATCTTTGCAGGCAGTTAAGTATTCCGTAAGAACTTCGGTTGCCGATTTCAAGGGGATTGTTCAGACAAAAAAAGCTATCAAGAAGGCGTTTGAACTTCAGCTTGAAGGCGGATATTCGTTTGTAGAAATTCTTTCAAACTGCTCGACAAACTGGGGCATGAATCCTGTTGATGCGAATAAACACATAGTAGAAAAAGTCGCGGAATATTTTCCGCTAGGAACTTTTAAGGAATGACGGTGAAAATATGACTCAAAAAATAATTATTTCAGGATTCGGCGGTCAGGGAGTTCTATCTGCAGGTCTTCTAATTGCGGAATCTGCGGTTGAAGAAGGCTGGAACGCGACGTTCTTTCCTTCTTATGGCGCAGAGATGCGCGGCGGAACTGCAAACTGTCATGTGATAATTTCTGATTCGGAAATAGCTTCTCCAATCATAAAAAGCGCCGACACTCTCATCGCTCTTAATTCTCCGTCTGTTGA
Organism: Spirochaetota bacterium; assembly: GCA_029554345.1. Taxonomy (GTDB): domain Bacteria; phylum Spirochaetota; class UBA4802; order UBA4802; family JAFGJZ01; genus JAKJGA01. The sequence continues at coordinate 5,910 of JAKPJF010000129.1, forward strand.
TAAGTTCCTTCCATTTTTAAAAGAAAACGGCCTTCTTCTTGTAAACAGCTCGGTTGTTTCGGGTAATTTTGATGCAGGTACTAGAAAAGTAGTCGAGCTTCCGCTTGATTCGCTTGCTCTTGAAAAGCTTGGGAATTCCAAATCTGCAAATGTTATAATAATCGGCGCATTTGCGAAGCTTACAAATGTTCTCAAGCCTGAAAAAATAAAATCAGCTATTGAAAAGAAATTTGCTTCAAAGGGCGGAAAGATTATAGATATGAATCTCCGCGCTCTTGAGTTAGGAGCGGTTTCCGTTTAAAAGACGTACTAGTTTTTCGGATTTTTCTTTTAGCGCGGAATAATTGCAGTTATCGATTATTTCGCGGCTTATAAGCTGGCTTCCGAATCCGAGAGCGGCCGCACCTGCATCAATCCAAGAATCTATTGATTCTGAGGTCGGTTTGACTCCGCCAGTTACGATGAATGATAAATTCGGCAGAGGTGCTTTAACGGCTTTTATAAAATTCGGAGTAAGTACTTCTCCTGGAAAAAGTTTCAGAATCCGGCATCCGCATTTCATTGCCTTAACTGCTTCCGTTACAGTCATTATTCCGGGAATATAAAGAACATCTTTCTTAAGAGCTAAAGAAGCGGTATCTTCGGATAGATTCGGTCCCATTATAAAATCTGCGCCGGCTTTAATGAAAGGTTTTGCGTCATAATCATCTATGATTGTTCCGGCTCCGATATAAATGTCGCTGTAACGGTTTTTTAGTTTGGAGCAAATTGCTGAAAAAACAGAAAGAGCATTTTCTCCGCGGTTTGTGAATTCAATAACTTTAAAGCCCGCGTGATAAAGCGTTTCTGCAATACTCATGGATTTTTCTGCGTCACCGCAATAAAAAAGCGGAACTCCTTTTATTGCAGTGATTGCATTTGCAACTGTTTTGCATTTTTCTGAATTGTCAAATGATACCTTGAAGTTCATCCTTGCCTCCGCGGTTCATAAGATACTTTATTACGCTTTTAAGATCGGCGTTATTGTAGCAAACATCGTAAACTGCTTTGCTTATCGGCATATCGACGCCGTGCTTTTGGGCGAGTTCGACGGCTGGTTTTACTGTTACGTAACCTTCAGCGACGGCATTCTGATGAGATATTATATCAGAAGCTTTTTCACCAAGAGCTATTCGTTTGCCGAGCGTTCTATTTCTTGAAAGATCGCCTGTACAAGTCAGGATTAAATCTCCGACTCCGGCAAGACCTAAAAAGGTTAATGGGTTAGCTCCCATTGCTATACCGAGACGGGTCATTTCGGCAAGCCCTCTTGTCATCAGTGATGCTCGCGCACTTGCCCCGAGATTTAATGCATCACAGGCTCCGCAAGCGACAGCAATGATATTTTTCAGCGCACCGCCAAGCTCTGTACCGATTACATCGTCCTGTGCGTAAATTCTGATTGTTTCCGAGTGAAGAATGTCCTGAATTTTGCGTGCTGTTTCTATGTTGTGAGAAGCGCATGCAAGATCAGTCGGAAGACAGGAGGCAACATCTTTTGCAAATGAGGGTCCGGAAATATATGCCAGCCGGTTCTTATGCTCTGAAAGGTTTTCCTCAAGTATTTCGCTCATAAGTTTGAGTGAGCCGGTTTCAATTCCTTTTGCCGCTGAAAGAATATAAGTATTATTTGTAATGAAAGGAGCGATTAGAGCTGAAGTTTTTCTTATGTGAGACGAAGGAGAGACCAGAATAATGAGATTCGATGAGCTGATAGCTTCTGCCGGATCATTTGTGAAAAGAACTGAAGGATCTATTTTATATCCCGGAAGATAAAGTGAATTTTCGCCTTTGTCTGCAACTACTGACGGGAGTTCTTTTTCAAAGCACCAGACTGCAACGTCGTGACCTAATTTTTTTGAGTAAATCGCGAGTGCTGTTCCGAATGCACCTGCTCCGACGACCGATATTTTCACTTTCGAGTACCCCTTGTTTTGAGAATATGCGTTCATCCGCACTTCTTCATAAAAATGTATTATGCGGTGATGTCAAGAGAATTTGACTCTTTGATGATAATGAAGACAGTTCTATTTCGTTTGTAAAATAATATTAGCAATACTGAGTATTAATATAGCATCAAATAGTGCATAACTTTCCTTGACATGTCGGGATTATGTGCTTACATTAGCTTGTAAGAAAGAATCTTTGCGGTTTTTTCAAATAAATAAAAAGGTAAAAAGAATGATAAACAATGGGATGTTTGCCGCTGTTCACTATACGGGCAAACTTGTAGGCGGAGAAATATTTGACAGCTCGGAAAACGGGGATCCGCTTGAATTTGAAATCGGGGCAGAATCTGTTATCCCCGAATTTGAAAAGCAGATAGTGATGATGAACATAGGTGAAGAAAAGGAATTTCTTGTGAAAGCTGGAGATGCTTACGGTGAGTACAGTGATACTTATATTGAAAAAGTTCCTTTGTCGGAAATGAAGAATTTTCTTGAACCTCAGGAAGGACTTGTTATCGAAGTTATGATGCCTGACGGAATGCATCATCCGGCAAAAATTAAATCAGTCACGGAATCGGATGTAGAACTTGATTTTAATCATCCTCTTGCAGGAAAAGATCTGATGTTTAAGGTTAAACTTGTTGAAGTTAATTCTGAAGCAAAATACAATCTTTCAGAAGATTGCTGCGGAGAAGATTGTGATTGCGGTGATGACTGCCACTGTGATGATGAAAAAGATGAAAAAAGCGGCGGATGCAATTGCGGATGCGGGCATTAAAAAAGCGGGCTTTCAGCTCGCTTTTTTAAACTTTTCCTTTAACGGAGTCAGAAGTTGTTCGGCTTTTTTGTTCTCACCGTTAAAAATATAAAGCATTGAAAGGTGAGTGTAATCTCCGATTGAGCTGTCTCCTTTCATCATTTTCTTTTCGAGATCCTTTATCTTGAGTTTGATGTCTCCGATTTCCTTTATTTTATTCTCATAAGTCATCGATTTGATGTAATCCTTGAATTTTGAATATTCAGGAGAAAGGTGCATTGCTTCTGAAAGAAGTTCAGCCGCTTCCATATAATTGCCCAAATGATACATGCAGAATCCGTAATACTTTTTTACAAAAGCCTTATCATCAGCAATATCTTTTATTTTGTCGAGACACTCGATGACCTTATTGTATTCTTTTTTATCATATAGTATAGAAGATAGAAGATAATTCGCTTTCAGATGGCGGAAATCCAGTTCAATAACCTTTTTAAGATGCAGTTCTGCCGATGGAATATTTTTGGTTCTGTGATAAGCAAGTGCTGTATAGAAATGCCCTTCTGTAAATGACTGGTTTATATTCAGAGATTCGGTGAAAAGAGAAAGCGCCTGCTGGAAATTCGCTGAATTGTAGTATTCCACACCGAGATTAAGAAGAACGCGGTGATCCCTTTGTATTGAAAGAGCTTCGAGATAGGTTTTTATTGCTTTATTTCTTTCGCCGAGTTTAGAATAAGTTTCTCCCAGATTGTTGAAAGCTTCCAGAAATTTGGGGTGGATTTTTATTGCCTGGAGATAGAAGTCAAGAGCCGCTCTCAGCTCTCCCTTGTTTGACAGCTCAAGCGCTTTGTTGTAGACCGAAACGGCATCAGCCGGTACAGAATTTGAAGTTCTCATGAAATACCTCTTGATGGGGCAAATCAGTAAAACCGGATACATCTCATGGTTTTATAGAATCCCGCATTAAGATTTTCGGAATAATCTAAGAATTCCCTTAACTTTTATATTTCCTTCTTTTTGAATTTACCGAGCTTTTGTCCAACTCTTACTCGCTGATTTTGTCTTAGGATGTGCCAGTTTATCATATCCTTTTCGAAAAGCATTACAACTGTTGAACCGAGATGGAAAGCTCCGATTTCATCGCCGCGGGATAACTGAGGCTGAAATGCCGAGTTGTAAAAGTTTTCGCGTTTTTTTCTGAAAGCTGTTTTGTTTGTTTCAAAATCATCGTAAGAAAGAGAAATTCTTCCGACATTCATCGCGCCGACTTTAATTACGGCGCATTTGCCGTGTGACGTTTGGATAAATGTAATCATTCTTTCATTTTTGCAGAAAAGACGGTTAACACCTTCTGTCATAAATTCAGCTACCGGAAAAAGTTTTCCGGGGATGTAGAGGTACCCCATTACGTCACCGTCAACGGGTGAATGAATTCTATGATAATCAGATGGTGAAAGGTATAGAGTAACAAATGAACCGTCGATAAAGAAATGATGCATGTGATTCGGTATTATATCGGCAAGCAAATAATCAATATTTTTAGCCTGAAGAACCCTTGTTCCTGTTACGGGTCCGAATTCTGCTATTACTGCATCGACCGGAGAAACAACGGCGTTAGGAGTTTTGTCGATATTATGAACGCCTGGTTTTAGTTTTCTAGTAAAAAACTCATCCATGGTTTTGAAACCTTTTTCAGGGATAAGAGTTTCATTAAGGTTGATTTTAAAGCGGTTTACGAACCAGTTAAGCATTAAGTGGGCGGATAATCTAGTACGTGCGAAATACCCGAAAATGCGTGAAAGAAAAGCTTTTGGTATTATGTGGAAAAAGAAAATCAGAAAACCGTTCATAAACACCTTCCATTGCTATCTTATTTAATTAATGAACAGACGTGTCAAGAAGAATTGGATTAAGCCGATTTAGAAATTGAATTGACTGATTTTATGCCGTATACTTATTATTGAAAGGTATTTATTTTTCATTTATTATGTTCTTGATGACTGGAGTGTTGAATGCTGATTGAGCTTTGGGGGGTGCGCGGGTCGCTTCCTACTCCTCTAACCACAGGGGAATATCGTGAAAAACTCAAAAAAGTTCTGAGTCTTGCCGCTAAAGAGGATATTTCTTCTGATTCGGGTATAGATAGTTTTATAAATTCGCTTCCTTTGGATTTGTCGAGCATTTTCGGCGGAAACACCACCTGTGTTTCAGTCACATCGGATTCCGGCGATATATGCATACTGGATTGCGGTACTGGGCTTCGGCCTCTCGGCGACAAACTGATAAAAGAAGAAAAATTCATGAAGGGTACGGATATTTCTTTTTTTATCACTCACACCCATTGGGATCATGTTCAGGGATTTCCTTTCTTTAAGCCTGCATGGATGCCAGGTAATAGAATCCATTTTTATTCGCCTGTAGG
>JAKPJF010000139.1 GCA_029554345.1 Spirochaetota bacterium
GGAATTATCATGAGTTCAATATTTTCGGGAAAATTAAAGATCCGGCTGGAGAAAATGAGAAAAAGTATCAGCATTGAAAGTATTAGTATAATTCGGGATAGGGTTTTCTTTTTAAATTCTAAACAAACAAATGACATTGAAAGAAGTATAGATATCAGCGCAGTTGCAGGAGACATTGCTTTTAGGTTTTCGAAAAAAGAAGCAAGAATCAGATTCTGGGTTATCCATCCCGACATAACAGCAAACGGAATGGCAAATGGAGAGTAAAATAGTATCCATGCCCAAATTCTGCGAGTATTCACCAAAATCCCCCGGCAAAAAATATTTGAGCAATGGCTACTGCAAATGAAACGATTAATTGATACTAAATTATAATATAGACGAAATCAAGATATTAATTCAGCGGCCATTCTCCCCTGTATATTTCTACAGCCGGACCTGTCATATAAACCAGTCCGTTTTTATCATTCCATTCGATATTCAGATCTCCGCCTCTGAGTTTGACAGTTGCTTTTCGGGAAGTTTTATCGTTTAAATGAGATGCTACCACCGCAGCTGAAGCGCCTGTTCCGCAGGCAAGAGTCTCTCCGGCACCGCGTTCCCACGTTCTCTGTTCAATTTTAGTTTTGCTTATAACTTTGACGAATTCGACATTTGTTTTGTGAGGAAAAAGCGGATGGTTTTCAATCATCTGCCCGTACTTAGCGAGCGGAAAATTTTCTAGATCTTCGACAAATATTACTGCATGGGGGTTTCCCATTGATACTGCTGTGATGTTGAATTTGACAGAGTCTTCAAGCTCAATCGTTTCGTCGATAACGCTTCCGTGTTCGCCGATCATAGGAATGTGTGAACGTTCAAGAATAGGCATGCCCATGTCTACGGTAACGCTTGAAACTTTATTGTCCTTTACTGTAAGAAATACTTCTTTGTTTCCGGCCTTGGTTTCGATGATCAAATCCTTTGAAGAAGTCAGACCATTGTCGAAAACATATTTTGCGAAACAGCGTATACCGTTGCCGCACATTTCTGCTTCACTTCCGTCGGAGTTGAACATTCTCATTCTGAAATCGGCTTTATCGGATGGAAGAATTAAAATGAGTCCGTCAGAACCTGCCCCGTAATGTCTATCGCTGATAAGTTTGGAAAGCTTTGACGGATTCTCCGGGATTTGTTTCGTTGCATCAATGAAAATATAATCGTTTCCTATTCCGTGCATTTTTACAAAAGGTATTGTCTTCATAATTTCTCCGACGGGTTCGCCCCGACCGAGATACAATAGATAAGGGTATGCCGCAAGTCAATTGTTTTTGGTGTCTTTGTTGATGCTGTAAAAAGCTGTGCATTTCTGCCTTGAATTGCAATTTGATGAACAGGAGGAACAGTTGAAAGATTTCTTTATAACTATTTTTTTATCAGCGAGAATATCAAGCGCCATTTCAACAGCGCCTGGGTCTTCGCCGATTTCGTGCGAAATTTCAGAGATTCCCGCAGCATCATGTGTGTTAAGATAGTTTCTTATTTTTTCCGTCAGCATTTGTTTTTTCTCCGGATAGAATTTTTCCGGCGGCAATGAAAGCTGTTATTATCAATAAGATGATTGAAGCAGATGCTGTAATAAATACAATATCATGTCCTGCTGTTAACTGATAGAAAAGCGACGAAACAGCCCACGCGAGCATGGTAAGGTAAGTAACCGAAAGAGCAGCTCCTTTCCATCCGATTTCACCGACAATGGCTCCTAATGTGGCGATGCACGGAAAATATATCAGAATGAAAAGCAGATATGAATAAACTGAAAGTTTTCCATTTGAAAATTTTGCTTTTGCTGCAAAGAGAGCTGAACTTTCATCATCAGATTGCTGAGAAAAATATTCAGGAATTGAAGCAAATGCCGATTTTATCATTTCTGGAATTGAAGATGTTTCTTCGGCTTCATCTATCTGGCTGTATAGTGAATTAAGGGTTCCGATTACTGCTTCTTTAGAGAAAATTCCTGTAAATACGGCAACGGTTGCGGGCCAGTTCTCTTCTGTTATCCCCATTGGTTTTAGAACAACAGAAGTTTTTTTGCCGATGTAGGTCAGCAGAGAATCTCCTTTGCGGTCTTTATTGAAAGAAAAATCGTGACCGGCAGAATTCAAAACAGCGAGAATTACAGAGCCGATTAAGATTACTTTTCCTGCGCTCAGCATAAAAACTTTTAAGCGGTTCCATGTGTGAATGAAAATATGTTTCGGGCGCGGAAAATTATAAACCGGAAGTTCCATTACGAAATGTGAGACTTCATTCTTGTAAACAGCTTTCTTAAAAAGAAATCCTGTTAAAACTGCAAATAGAATTCCGACAGCATAAAGCGAAAATACGGCAAGTGCAGCATTCTCAGGAAAAAATACAGCGGCAAAAAGTGCATATACGGGAAGCCTTGCTCCGCAGCTCATAAGAGGAATCAGAAATATTGTTACTATACGGTCTTTTCTGCTTTCAAGTGTTCTGCTCGCCATTACAGCCGGAACTGAACAGCTGAAACCGACGATCATCGGAACAAATGATTTCCCCGGAAGACCGATTTTCTGCATAAACTTATCCATAACAAATGCGGCGCGTGCCATGTAGCCGGAGTCTTCGAGTATGGAAAGAGATAAAAACATGCAGAAAATTATCGGAACAAATGTCATTACGGATTGAATTCCGACTCCGACACCCGAAACAAGAATTGTCTGAACAATATCCGGAAAAGAAAAAAATGCCGAAAGCATTTCAAGAGGCTTTGTTATTATTGCTGCTGAAATGATGTCGAAGAAAGAAATGAGAGAAGAACCGATATCGATGGTAAATTTAAAAACCAGATACATGATAAAAAGAAATATCGGAAGACCGAAAATTCCCGAAAGTGCGGCTTTGTCTATGATTTCGGTTCTCTGGCGTTTATCTGATTTTCTTTTTACGGCATGTTCATAGAGACCTTTGATGAATCCGAAGCGGTAATCCGCAATAATTATATCGGTTGTTTCCTTATGAAGTTTTTCTATTGCGAAAATATTTTTCTGAAAATGGTCATATTCTTTCTGGTCGAAACCTGAGCGCGAAAGAGCATAGAAATCCTTTTCGAGTAGCTTAATTGCTGCCCATCTTTTATTTTCAAAACATCTGTCAAGACCGCATTCAAGAGCTTTTTCGAGTTCGGATATAATATTTTCTATTTCATCAGGATAATCTATTTTAACTGCTGCCGTATCCGGTTTTTCTGTATGTTCTGAAATCAGCTTCTTGAGTTTGTAAACATCTTCCTTGTCGTGTGAATTTATGGCGATTACCGGAATCTTGAGATGCTTGGAAAATTCTTCAGTATTTATTTCCAGGTTATGATTAATCGCAATATCGTGGCGGTTCATTACGATTATCATGGGTATATTCATTTCGATGAGCTGAGTTGTCAGGTAAAGATTTCTCTGAATGTTGGATGCATCTATTACGTTAAGAAATAAATCTGTTCCGCCGTTTAAAATGAAATCAAGAGATACTTTTTCGTCGTCGGATTTTGCAGACAAAGAATAAATGCCGGGAAGATCAATTACCTGAATTTTCTGATTTTCGAAATTTAAGAAGCCTTCTTTTCTTTCAACCGTTACGCCCGGCCAATTTCCGATTATCTGTCTCGCACCGGTCAGTTCATTGAATATAGTCGTTTTTCCGCAGTTAGGATTTCCGATTATGGCGATTTTCTTCATATTGTTTCAGCCTTGTATAGCGATGCGGTTATTTATTCAACCATGATTTTTTCAGCCATGCCGCCGCCGATGATTATTTTAGTTAAACCGACTTCAATAACGCATGGACCCTTATTTTTTCTGGTTATAACTGCAATCTCCTTGCCGGGAAGAACTCCCTGACAAAGAAGCTTGTCCTTGACCGAGGCTCCGCCTTCGATTGATACTACCTTGTGCTTGCCTATCTGAGCTTCTGAAAGTTTTGTCATATAAAAAGCCTCTAAGACTAATATATCAAAAAAGTTAATTTCGGCTAACATTTTTCTATATGGCTCACTTGTCAAGGCATTAATCGATTTAACGTATCTTTACTCTGCGCTGATAGCGTTTGAGTTCAGACTTGAAGAAGTCGGAATATGTGACGAGATCTTTGTGCTGTTTTATGACAAAAAATGTTTTTATGAGGCTTTTGATTTTGCTGTCATCGGCGATATCCGTAAGATCCTGCGGTTTGCCGGTGAAGATGGTGTTTCCGTTTGAAATTGCGGAGTTCAATATTGAGTTGGCTGGTTCGGGAAGTTTATTGTACGGAACTCCGGTCTTTTTGTGAATATTGCTGATTATGAGCGCGGCGAGTGTGATGATTTTACGTCTTTTATCTGCTTCTATGTCATCGTTCATTTTTATGAAAGCGTAACTGATTGAATCGTTTTTTTCTTTTACTTCATCGAGAAGTTCAAGCTGAACATCCGGCGGAAGCTTTTTATATTCAGCCTGATGATTCGAATAAAAAACCTTCAGGTACTGCTTCGACATCATAATCTGACCTGCTAATGTATTGCCGGGCAGATCATTCTCGGTAAGCGATTTAATCTGTTCAGGAGTCACTTTAAGAAGCGATCCGCATGAAGAAATAGATGCGGGAATATCTATTCCTTTTAAATAAAGAGCAATAGGTTTTTCCCGGGCTTCATCTTTAAAAAAATAATCGGTTAAGAGACATCTGAACTGTTCTTCGATTTTCCCGATATATTCCGGATTTTCCTCGAGTTCGAGAATGTAGTCGAGGAGATTTTTATAACTGTATCCGCCCATGGGTATCCTTGCAAAAAAATTCTGGACTATATTTTAGCATATCCCATTCTTTTTGCAAGAGGAATTATGCGCGAAATAAATTTTGATGAAATTGTTTCAAAAATTGAATCTTTGTGTCTGAGCGCCAATGTCAGCCTTGCTGACGGAATCACCGATTGCTATCACAAAGCCCTTGAAGCGGAAGAAACGGCAATGGCCAAGTCGATAATTGCCGACTGCATAGAAAATCAGAAAATCGCATTCGAAGAAAAGGTTCCATTGTGTCAGGATACCGGTCTGGCTGTTTTTTTTATAAAGCTTGGGGATGAAATAAAAATAAAGGGGGGGCTTCTTTCCGACGCGGTGGCGAAAGGCGTTTCTCTGGGATATACCAAAGGATTCTTGCGGGCGTCAAGCCTTGATGATCCTCTTTATGACAGAAAAAACACCCGCGACAATACTCCTCCGATAATTCATACAGAAACCGTCAGCGGAGATAAGCTCGAAATCACTTTTATTCCAAAGGGCGGCGGAGCTGAAAACATGAGCGCGCTTAAAATGATGAGCCCTTCGGCCGGAGAAAAAGGCGTGATTGATTTTGTCGTTGATACGGTAAAGAATGCCGGAGGAAACCCGTGCCCGCCCGTTGTTATCGGTGTCGGAATAGGTTCAAACTTTGAAGGATGTGCTCTGCTTGCCAAGAAAGCGCTTCTTCGTGAAATAGGGAGCCGCAATCCCGACCCGCGCTACAAAGCACTCGAAGAAAAACTGCTCATGCTCGTAAACGAAACCGGAATAGGGCCTCAGGGATTCGGAGGAAAGACGACGGCATTTGACCTTCATGTCGAATACGCGCCGTGCCATCTTGCTTCGCTTCCAGTAGCAGTAAATATCAACTGCCATATTCATAGAAAACAAACGGTAATTATATGATAAAAAAAATTTCAACTCCGCTGTCTGTTGAAGCTGTTAAATCTCTCAAAGCCGGGGATATCGTCCATCTCTCAGGTGTCATTTATACCGCGAGAGATGCCGCTCATAAAAAGCTGACTGAGTTAGTCCAAAGCGGTTCTTTCGCCGGAATTGATTTTGCGGGCGCGGTCATATATTATTGCGGGCCGACTCCGGCAAAACCTGGGAAAGTTATCGGAAGCGCAGGGCCTACAACATCAGGCAGAATGGACGCCTATGTACCTTATCTGATGGATAAACTCGGTTTTCTGGGTATGATCGGAAAGGGAAAGCGCAGTCAGCCGGTAATTGAATCTATAAAAAAACACACCGGGGTTTATTTCGCGGCAGTCGGAGGCGCTGGTGCATTAATATCCAAAAAGATTATAAAAGCGGAAGCCGTTTTATTTGAAGAACTCGGTGCGGAAGCTGTTTATAAACTTGAAGTTCTGGATTTTCCTTTGATTGTTGCGATTGATTCTGAAGGCAATGATATCTGCAGATGATCGGATTATGATTTATGGTTGAAGAACCTGAAAAACTCCGTGAGGGAGTTTTTCAGGAAGTTTTTATTAGATTCTGTATTCTGCGCCGAAGGCAAAATTCCATACGTCTTTTTTGTATTTTGAAGTGATATCGCCGGTTGGAGTTTTTTGACCATTAGCTGTTACATAATGAATTCTTCCTATTCCGAGAACAAGATCAAGATTGGCGACCGGAGTGATTCTTCCGCCGATTCCGACTGAATGAGAATCAAGCGAATAATCGAAATCAGTATAAGTGTCGGAGTTTGCACCGACATTCGCATACATGTATCCGGCAGAAACTTTCAGAAAATCAGGAATAACTGCGTATTCTACTGATGCAGACATTTCCCATCCGAATGAAGAATAGTCTTCTGAATATCCGTCATCATCTTTGTTTGTAAGTCCGAGAAGAAATCCGTCGAAGCTTGTAGATATCATGAGCTTGTCGATTGTATAGCTTCCGCCGAGACCAATCATTGCAGGGAGATCATATCTCTGCTTCGAACCGTCTACAAAAGTGTCATTGAATGATTTGTCATCATTGACCTTTGTTTTAAAATTGAGTCTGGTCGGAGTTTCAAAACGGGCAGCAAGAATCATTGCATCTTTTTTGTAAGTCACACCGATTATTCCGCCGATCCCCTTTGCAGTTTTTTCAGCATCAACTTCAAGAGTCATTGGTGCGTAACCATGTCCCGGTGCAACATAATTTGCCTCACCTTTGAAAGTTTTTTCAGCATAAACAAAGCGCGCTGTAAGTGAAACTGATAGAGTTTCATTTAGCGCGTATGAGCCGCCCGCACTTCCGAAATAATAGAGGCTTGAACCTTTAAGATTGCCGCTTTGATATAATAGAGTATCAGGTAGTGGTATTGATAAACCTTTTAATACCATCATCGGAACTCCGTCCTTATAATCGACAGAGCCGCCGCCGGCTATTAGACCTGCACCTGCGAATACGGCATAATTATCTTTTTTATAAATGGCGTAAAAATTAGGTACAATCGGAGACGGCTTTGTAGATTCATAAACATCATTTTTCCCTATTGGTTCAGATGCTGAATAAGTAAGTTCGCTCGAATAAGTTCTAAGTATTGTCTGAGATGATAAATAAAGAGTTACTCCGTCTTTCATGAAAGCTGTTGCGGCCGGGTTATAGTGTACTGAGTCTGCGTCAGTAGATGCGTTTCTGCAGAAGGTGCGCAGATAGTCGGCGCTCTGATTTGACAGATAGTCAATGCTTCCGGCAAAAACGGAAGATGCTGTGAAGATCATGGCCAGCGCCGCGGATATTCTGTTAATTTTCATTTTTCCTCCGAATTCAAATTTACAGTTGAAGTTAAGATTAACTGTCAATAATGTCAATTCTGAAATGCATATTAAATGAAAATGTTTAAATATTTTTTAGACAAATAG
>JAKPJF010000181.1 GCA_029554345.1 Spirochaetota bacterium
GGGAGAACCGGCGTTTGCCGAAAAAGGCAAAAGAACGCAGAAAAAAGCAAGCACGAAACCCATGATTCCAGATTTATTCACAGAATTGCCCCCAACCTTCTTTTTTTTAGTAATAAAGATACCATGAAATATGCCACGTCAATTACTTATTTAAAAACTGAGCCGTAAAAAATTATTGACTCTTTTTTATCCTATTATTAACTGTATAATAAGCCGTATGACTGACGCAAAAGGGGATAACCCCGGGGAAGTGCGGCTATTTTCCGCCGCGCGTCTGGGCAAAAATCCAATATAAAGGAGAAAAGCCCATGAATGCACTCATGAAAAACGATCCTGAAGTTTTTAAACTTATCAAAGACGAAGAAACTTATCAGGGAAAAACAATCCGTCTGATCGCAAGCGAAAACTACACTTCACGTGCAGTGCTTGATGCCTGCGGTTCCGTATTTCAGAACAAATATTCCGAAGGATATCCAGGAGCAAGATTCTATCAGGGTCAGGTAAACTGCGACGCGCTTGAAATTCTTGCGATTGAACGCGCCAAAAAGCTTTTCGGCGCTGAACATGTAAACGTTCAGCCTTACTCGGGTTCACCGGCGAATCTTGCCGTTTATCTCGCTTTTGCTAAACCGGGAGACACAGTTCTCGGACTAAACCTGAGCCACGGCGGACATCTGACTCACGGATCAAAGGCAAGCGCAACCGGAAAATGGTTCAACGCTGTTCATTATAATCTCAATCAGGAAACAGGTCTTCTTGATTATGATGAAATAAGAAAACTCGCTCTCGAACATAAACCTAAAATTCTCATCGCTGGCCACTCGGCATATCCGCGCCAGCTTGACTTTAAAAAATTCCGTGAAATTGCCGATGAATGCGGAGCGATTCTTCTGGTAGACATGGCGCATTTTGCCGGTCTTGTAGCCGGAGGAGCTCATCCAAGCCCGGTTCCTTATGCCGACGTGGTGACAACAACAACTCACAAAACGCTTCGCGGACCGCGCGGCGCTATAATCCTCTGCAAAGAAATTCACGCCAAAGCAATAGACAAGGCGGTATTTCCAGGTCTTCAGGGCGGCCCGCATAATGCAACAACTGCCGGAATCGCAGTAGCACTTGCAGAAGCTCTCAAACCTGAATTTAAGGAATATGCACGCAAAACTGTTGAAAACGCGCAAGCTCTCGCGAAAGCACTGACTGCACGCGGCTTTAATCTGGTTTCGGGCGGAACAGATAATCATCTAATGTTAATCGATTTGAACAATAAAGGAATACCGGGCAAACCTTACGCCGTAGCGCTTGAAAAAGCCGGAATCATTCTCAACTATAACACCGTTCCGGGTGAAACACGCAAGGCAAGCGATCCATCGGGAATACGTCTCGGCACGCCTTCTGTAACCAGCCGCGGTTTCGGTATCGCAGAAATGGAAAAAATTGCAGAGTGGATGGACAAGGCAGTCGGCTGCTTTGAAGACGACGCAAAACTTGCAGAGATAGCAAAAGAAGTTGAAGCTCTTTGCTCGAAATTTTCCGTTCCGGGAATTGAATAAAATAGAAGCTTAATAAAAAAGGAGAGCAATGCTCTCCTTTTTTATTTCGATATTTTCTTATAATCGATTATTATCTGTATCTTCTTCTTCCTAATATTTTTATTACATTGTCAATAGTTCTGGTTTCATCCAGGCATTCATCAGACAAGCGAAGATAAATTGAAGCTTTAACATCCAACAATAAATTAATATCTTTAGCAGATGTGACGGATAACACATGACGGTCTTGAACCCATTTGTATTGTTCACCCGTGATTCTTTTTTCTTTAATCCAGTCTTTTGACATTTCAATAAAATCATCATGAGTAATTTTTTTATCTTCATCACTTAGAATGTAATTCCCCTTCTTATAATCAATAAGTCTTGAGACTATTTCCTGCTTTTCTTCAGCTATCATCTCTTCATATTTAATATAATCCAGCACCGGATCCAAAAATTTCTTATAAATTTTTAATATCTTTTCATCTTTCGTATTTTTATAATCATTCACCAATGCTTCAAGACCTTCAAGAGTGACCGCATTATATAGAGCATAAATAACTTCTGACTTAATATTATAATCTTCCTGGTTCAATAACGGAATCAGGTAGGGTGAAATTTTCGGATCATCATATTCATATGAAGCCCACACATAAGAATACAAATCAGCATCTTTAGATTTTAAACCCTTGATAATAAAAGCCGAATCCGCCGGATGCCCGAATATTCCAAGACCCTTAATCGCGAAATTTCTTACTTCTGCATTTTTGCTGCTTGCAAGTTCCCTGATTCTTGGTAAAGCCTCAAGATATTGAGCATTAACAAGAATGTGCATCGCCGACATGATCTCAATATCATTTTTTGAATTTTTCAAAACATCAAACAGCGCAGGTAATCCCTTATGGCCGAATGCTCCCCAAATAAATTCAACCGTCAAAGGCCACGAAAAATTCATCGAGTGCTGGGGAAAATAAATCCGGCCAGAATTATCCTTAAGAACGGCTTTCAGCATCGGAATTACTTTATCATTCTGAGTACTTGCTGCATCAAAAGCTGAATAGAAAACATACCTGTAATTTGCCCGGAATGAAGTGCTGTTCCATATTTTGCTTATTGCCGCCGCTTCTGAAACATTTCCCATCTTCCACAAAAGAACTGAAGCGTTCAGCTTGAAAAAATCATCTGATTCTTTTGTCTTTTCAATTTCGTCTAATTCTTTTTTCAATCTTTTTAATCCGGCATCACCGGATGACTTTATAATTTCCCATGCTTTATCAATCTCAATAGATTTATTTTTTTTATCTTCGTTGGTTAACGTGTTTTCATCTATTTTTCTTAATATTTTTATAGCCGAATCTAGCTCATCATTTCCTGCTTCCTGCGGAAATATTTGAACAAGCGAAATCAGCACAAACAACAAACTAATAATTATTTTCTTAATCGCGAGTTTATTCATTTCATCTCCTTCTTTTGCTGTTTCTGAAGAATCTAGTCAGCTGTTTGTTTTATAACAAATAGTCATAAACAGAACATATATTCTCTGACATAATCTGAAGCAGATAAAGTTTCTAGTCTTTATTATACAAATTGTCAACATGAAAAATACAAGTTAGCTATTAACATTTCAGACATGTTTTTAAAAGCTTGGATGTTTAATGAAAGGAAGTAATTGCTTTATAAATATTTCTTCACGCCGCTTATAATCTATTTCAGATTCAATATCCTGTTTACAGAAATTTGCAATTGTTTTAGTGTAATTTGCCGGCAATAATTGCAATTCATAGCTGTAATAAAGGCGTCTATCTTCAGCAGGGGCATATTTGCCATTAATATAATATATGCATTTGATCCAGTGCTGAAAAGCAGCATTCAGATTATAATGCATTTGAGAAAATGCATTTCTTTGCTCCCATCTGTTTTTCTTGTAATCTGAAAGAAGATAATTTATGTATGACAAACTATTAGTTTTTGAAAGATGATGATCAACAACAGCATACTTGTTGATTGAAATCAAATCATTAGAATAAACCTGATTCGGATCATATATAATTGATGATTCGAGCAAAGCATATTTTTTTGACTCGTCTTGAACTTGAAAAGAAACTAAATCGATATAATCGTGAAAAGCAATTTGAAATTCTAGGTTATTCCATTTCGTGCAATGATAGGGAATAGAAGCTTCAAGATTCTCACCTAAAATAGATTCGGGAGTAACCAATGAATTTCTTTTTTTCATAAAAGTTAAATCTATTTTAGCACCGTATTTTCCCGGATAGTAATCTCCTCTGGCAACACTGCCTGACAATAATATTGTTTCAATATTTGTTTTATCAATAAAAGAAATATAGCTTAAAACATCTTTTTGAAGTTGATCTATGTATACTGATTGTTTTTTCTTTATATCAGAAAGTAACTTCATATTTCTCCGTATGAATTGCATTCAATAATTTAATTTAAGGAATAAACATTAACTCCGGTCAATATAAATAATTTCCTGCAAATATACTTTTTTACCGCAATTATTAAATCTATTCGGCAGATCACTTAAGAAAATCAATTATATCATTTTCAATCTTTTCGGGATTTGTTGCCGGAGAATATCTTTTAATTGTTTTTCCGTCAGAAGAAATCAAGAACTTCGTAAAATTCCATTTTATTTTTTTTCCAAAAATTCCATTTTTAGAATTCTGCTTCAGATATGCAAAAACAGGATGCGTCTCCTTTCCGTTTACAGATATTTTTTCCGACAGAAGAAAAGTGACTCCGAAATTTATTCTGCAAGTTTCCGTCATCGTTTCATTTGATTCA
>JAKPJF010000192.1 GCA_029554345.1 Spirochaetota bacterium
ATTTCCCGAACTTTCCCTTTGGATTCTTTCATGTAAACAGAATCTGATTCAAGATACGCTTTCATTTTTTCATTATCCGCGCCTTTTATCACATAAACCGAGGAAGCTCCGATTCTCATGAGATTTGCTTTAGCTGTTTTAATGATTGATAGAAGCATCAATCCTGCAGGAAGCGATTCGTTAATAGCTCTCTTCATTTCATCACAATCAAAAGAAGTATAGACTTCCGCATCTATAAGTTCGCATTCGCTTTCGATACCGAGCGGAATCGGAAACGAAGCGGATATCTTTTCATGCTTATTGAATCCCTGAGTGTATGAAACGGGAAACGAAGCCGATGTGAAAGCGCGGCGTATGTGATCAAGCATATCATTATGCGAGAAATATTTTGCAGTATCCTTTTTCTGAAATGAAAGTCTGTAATTCCCTTCAGAATTATATCTTATTTTAAATTTTTCAAACGATTCACGGAGTTTGTCTTTATCAATAAAAAGCTCTCTCTTTTTAGCAGAAAGCCTTTCAGCGCTCATCAGGTTTTCTTTTTTATAAGAAATAATTTTGCGGTTTGAAGCCTGGACAAATTCCCATGGAATCATTTCTCTTTCTTTGAGAAATGATTCGAGATTATATTCTTTTATAATATCTTCCCAAATATCTTTTCGGATAAATTCATCCCACGAATCCATATAAGCACCGCGCTTGTATGCTTCATGTAATACATGTCCTAAAGATGCATCTCCCCTTGAAATAACAGCTTCAAGGCGCGAAACGAATATATCATGATTCTTTATTGAAATATTCTTTGGCAATGCACGTTTAATCTTCAAAACCGTTTCAAGCAGATATTCGCTAGAAGCAAATTCGTCGCATTCAAAAGGTGTATGCGGTTTCGGAACAAAGGGCGATATTGTAACATTGATTTTTTTTCTTTTACCGCCTATTTCATTTATCTTAGTGAGTGCCTGAATGATGCTTTCAGCTTCATCATGCTCCTTATATCCCGGAAGCCCGATCATAAAATAAAGTTTAATGAGATTCCATCCGTTTCTGAATACTTCTCCGATAATTTCATATAGATCATCCATCGCGAGCTTCTTATGAATCTTTCTGCGGAGAAAATCATCGGCAGTTTCAACGGCAAAAGTTATCGACGACTGCCTGACGTCCGAAACGGCTTTTATGAGCGGCAGATTGGTTTTATCGACTTTCATAGAAGGAAGCGATACCGAATATGCGTTTTCATTTATAAACGGCATGATAGTGTTTATCAGCGAGTCGATTCTGGTATAATCGCTCACAGAAAGAGCGGAAAGTGTCACTTCGTTAAGACCAGTGTTTTTAATCTGATTCTTTATGTTCTGAAATATTACATCTTCGCTGTATTCTCTATACGGCATAGTGCAGAATCCGGCATGACAGAAACAGCACATGTTTCTGCATCCTCTCGCGATTTCGGTAACACTTTTTTCCTGACTGATAGAAATTAGAGGAACAAGACTTTTTTTCGGATATACCAGATTACCCTTATAGAAAGCCTTGCGTACAGGTTTCGCGTCAAAACCTTTAATTCCGCCGGAGAATTCTTTAACTGCTGAATTCGCCGGTATGAAAAGATTATCAAACTTTTCAAGAGACGCGATTATTTCTTTTTTAGAAACGCCTTTGTTTTTTTGTTCAAATATATGTTTAACTATTTCAGTTAAATTATCCTCAGCTTCACCTGCAAAAAAAACATCCGCTGCAAAAGATAGAGGAAGCGGATTCGAGGAACATTCACCACCAATTATAATAATCGGGTCATTTTCACTTCTTTCATTTCTGTCTACGGGAATGCCGGACAAACTGAGTATATGAAATATATTTGTAGCTAGAAGTTCATGCGAATAATTAAATCCTATCATGTCGCATTCTTTCAGAGGCGTTCTGCTTTCAAGCGTAAAAAGCGGAATTGAATTATTTTTAAGTTCAGTCTCAAAATCAAGCGCCGGAACAAAAACTCTCTCGCATGCGACGTGATCTATCTCGTTGAGCATTTCATAAATAATCTTAATTCCGTTGTTCGCCATTCCGACTTCGTATCTATCGGGATATGACATTACAAAGCGGAACTTCGCGTCTTTTTTTAGAAACTGATTGCGCTCTCCGCCCGAATATCTTCCGGGTTTTTCAACCGAAAGAAGTATTTTTTCAATGACACTGTTATTGTTTTTCAATTAATGCTCTCGCTATATTCATAAATTCTTCGGGTGAAATTTCTTCGGCTCTTTTATTCGGATCTATTCCTGATTTTTCAAGAGCACTCATAACCCTGTTCTTTTCCATATTCATGTGCGGAGAATCGGTAAGCGATTTTAAAATCCGTTTTCTTCTTCCCCAAAAAGCCGATTTAACAGCAAGACGGAACACCGATCTTTCTTCTTTTGTGAAGTCCGTATTCTTTCTAATTAATTTCAAAACAGATGATTTCACATCAGGTTCTGGATAAAAATTATCCGCCGCAACACTCATCACATTTTCTGCAGTATATGAAAGTGATACCGATGCCGTAAGTGCGCCGTACGAATCATCGCCGGCACGGGACAAAATTCGTTCAGCCATTTCCTTCTGAAGCATAATTACAATAATTTCAGGATTATAATCCTCGATAATCTTAAACAAAATCTCGCTCGCGCAATAATAAGGAAGATTGGACACAGCCTTATTATATACAGCATGACTTTCATATTTTAAAAAATCGGAGTGAACAAGCTTAATTGATGTGGAAGCATATTTTTCTGATAAAAAAGAAAAAAGCCCTTTATCGAGTTCAACAAGAGTAAGATCATCCGTTAATTTTGCAAGCTCATCACTAAGTGCGCCGAGACCCGGGCCGATCTCTATGACTGATTCATTTTCCTTGATTTCAGCTGCAGCTGCGATCTGGGAAGTTATTGCGCTGTTCCACAAAAAATTCTGTCCGAGTTTTTTCAGAGGCGAAAGCGATCTTGAATTTAATAGTCCTATAACGTCTTTTCGGTTCATGAATACATACTTTTTTTTAAGTATCATTTGTCAACTCAATACAACTGATGTAATTAAAAGAAAAAAGCTTGTATTCCTGTCTATTTTGGCTATAATCATTCTAGAAAATAGAGAACAGACAGAGAGGCGTATATGACCGAAAAAAGAGAACATGCCAGACAGAGAAAAACCATCCGCGCGGAAGTTCATACCTCTGACGGAATGACATTCAGCTCCACGCTTGACATGAGCGCACGCGGAGTATTCATTACTACGCCGGAACCGATTGACCAGGGGAAGGAAGTAACATTGACAATAGCATTGACTCCAAGCGATCACATATCGGTTGCAGGAATTGTTAGATGGATACGCGAGGAAAATGAAGATATGCGCGCCGGAATGGGCATTGAATTCATTGACATCTCAGAAGTCACACTGAATGTTCTTAGAAATATCGCAGAGATGTAATTAATTTATTTCTTCCGAATGTATTTCACACACACCAATAAGCTTTGCCGACGCTTTTATTCCAAAATAGCGCCGGCACTGAGCCACTTCATCTTCGTATTGAAGAGTAGCTGTTTTTATGGCGTTTTTTGTTCTAGAAATAGCGCTTCTCATATCCTTTCCCATCAGGTTCATGTTCATTTCCTGTCTTGAAAGTTTTTCTTTAAGTTCGCGTATTTCTTTATCAAATGAATCTTTTATTTTATCAAGTTCGGGATCAACGGACAAATCAAGGTTTTCCTTCATATCCCAAATCTTATCTTCTGATATTCTTTTTAATTTATTTTTTGCCGAAACAAAATAATCAGAAAGTTTGCTGTAATAAGAAAAAGGTAAATCGGAATCTCTTCCGAGACCATGAAGAATATCCTTCTCGATCAGATCAACATCAAGAGACGAAAGTGCGTTTCCGTCTTCAATGAAAATTACTGATAGTTCTTTCTTTTCGCTGACAGAACGGAATGACACAACAAAGAAAAAAGCAATTCCTTTGAATTTTTTAAACGATTTTAAATAACGGTTTCCTAGAGGTACAGAAAATGATTCATCAAAACATTTTTTTATTGATGAATCAATAATGGGATGCCCGAAAGCGAAAAAATGAAGTTTAGAATCAAGAAGCGCTTTTTCGCTGTCAAAAGTACCTCTGATGTCATTGCCTTCAAATCTTGAATTATAAATATCTCCCGACGATTTTTTTAAAATTGAATTATCACATAATGAAGAAAATCGAAGCATGAACGATTCAAGCTGACGGTTTGAAAACGCACGTTCCTTCTGTGTAACCTTATAATACTCGTCATAATTAAAATCAAGCCTGTGTGCAACAGTAAGGTTTGAAAGCTTCTCATAGCTTTTTTTAGCGCGCTCAACAGATTCATCAATCTGCTTAATCATTTCACGCTTTTTACGTTTAGCGACGAATTTCATAAATAATGAAGCCAGATTCAGTTCGTCTTCAATCTGACCAAGCATTATATCCGGCGTACCGATTGATTCTTCAAACAAAGAAAGCTTATGAGTCAGAACTTCAAGAACCCTTTCCGCAACGGTGTTTTTAGTCGAAAAATTATAAATATAAACATCATATTTCTGACCGAATCTGTGAATTCGTCCTATCCTCTGTTCAATTTTCAAAGGCGACCACGGCAGATCATAATTAAAAAGGATGCTGCAGAACTGCATGTTTCTGCCCTCACCTCCGGCTTCCGTGCAGATAAGAATTTCGGCATCCTTTTTAAAATTATCTATAGCAGCTTCTTTCTCGTCTTTATTCATCGACCCGTGAAAAACTTCGACAGAATATTCACCGAGTAATGACTTTAGATAATCCTGTGTAGTTTTAAATTGAGTAAATATCAGAAATTTAGTATAACCGTCTTTCTTAAGAGAACGGATCATCTCCAGAAGTTTTTCGCCTTTCTTGTTACGCTTAATTTTCTCGGCAAGTTCGATGATGTGATTAAGAGTTACGATTTCGCTCATGATGTCGCGGGCTGTGCGTTTCTCATCAGAATCTTCGCTGAGCTCCTCATCACAGTCATCCATGTCTTTGAGAAGTTCGTCAAAAAATATCTGATCAGCTTCATCTGTCTTATTGACTAAATTCTGAAGATGATTGCGTCTGTTTACCAATGCCTTGTAAAGAGCATACGAAGAAGAATCAAGAAGTTTCTGAAAAACCGTCATTATAAATCCGACAGCCCTGTTTTCACTCTGCATTGCTTTATTGAATTCTTCAGCAACATATTTTGTCGTTGCGTCATAGAGATCTCTTTCTTCAGGATAAAGATCAAATTTAATAGTACGGGCATGACGTACAGTAAAACCGCCGATTTCCTTCTTTGTTCTGCGTATCATTATCGACGAAAGCTTTTCCTTCAGTTTCGACAAATCGCTTTCCGGCATGCAGAATTCATTATAATAACTCTGAAACGGACCGAGAAGATTTTTATCTACAAGGCGTATCAGATAATAAAGTTCTTCAAGCTTTCCTCTAAACGGAGTCGCAGTTAGAAGTATCATCGATTTAGTACGCTCAGAAATTATTTCTGCAGCATTATACGCAAGAGTTGTAGTAACCGAATCACGCCTCAACCTGTGCGCCTCGTCAAAAATAACGGCATCCCATTTAACATTTTTTAAATCTTCAAGAAAAGCGGCGTTTTTGATAAAATCAACCGAGCAGATTCCCTTTCCTATTTTTTCCCAGACATTAGAAGTTGTTTTTCTGAATTTTTCAAGATACTTGCGGTCAATAAGTTCAAAACGCTCACCGAATTTTTCTTCCATCTCGTTCTGCCACTGAATCAGTAGTGATGCCGGTGCGATTATCAGAATACGGGAAATGTCATTGCGGTAAATCATTTCTTTGATTACGAGACCGGCTTCAACGGTTTTTCCGAGACCGACTTCATCGGCTATCATAAAACGCTGATGTAATGAATTGACGATTATATAAGTGCTTTCGACCTGATGAGCAAGAATTCTTGTACGTGAATTCGACAATGAAAGTATTTTATTATATGAATAGGCGAATTCAAGAAGATACGCTTCCATTTTAAGTGAAAACTTCGGATCCGGCGAAAATCTGTTTCCGCTTATGCTGTCTATTATACCGGAATCATCGATTTCGAAGGTCTCCCTTTCCTGGGGAGAATAATCAAAAATTGAATCCGTATTTCTTTCTGATGAATCAAAACATGTCATTTACAATTAAGTCCGGTTACTATAATAAATAATTCAGACATTAAACAATTATCAACAAAACGAATTGTCATATGACTCCGCAAATATTTTACAGGGATATCTTATTCCTTAAAAATGCCGGTGAAGCGCAACAACTTTTTGAAAGAAAATTCATAATGAAAAAGCTATTCTTATGCTTGACAATGAAGGCAGATTTAATGTGATGAAAATTTGAGGAAATTCGCATGCTGAATTATGAAATAACCGACGCAACAAAACAGCTGACTATCGCAAGATCGCTTAAAGGATACTCTGCTCCGTTCAAACTGATAGGCGGATACCGTTTAATCGATAACGGAATTGAACCAGAAGCCACCATTCAGATAGAAGCTCTCGGTAAAACTATTCATGAGGCAAGCAATGGAAACGGTCCGGTTGATGCGCTTGCTAATGTTTTAAAAAAAGGTTTAACCCCTCTTTTCCCTTGTCTTGAAAACATCACCCTTGTAGACTATAGCGCGAAAATACTTGATTCTTCTTCCGGAACAGGGACAACTGTTCTCGTTGAAATTACATTTACAGACAAAACAAAAGCATGGAAAGTTTACGCTTCCTCGGCTAATATAAACGCCGCATCTTTTCAGGTAATTGTTGACGGTTTTGAATACGCGATTTTAAATTCCGTCAGATAATTTCTATGACAGAAATGAGAATATCATCTTCATAATCAGCATTTCCCCTGAATTTATCAAGTCCGGCAAAAATATTCTGCAGATTTAATTCGCAGTCTTCGTGATATGATTCTTTTATAATCTCTGCGGCTTTTGAATATCCGACGATCTCTTTTTCTTCATTTACTGTTTCAGGGAATCCGTCCGTATAAAAATATACTCTATCGCCTTTATAGAGAAGCGATTCTCCTGAAGTATAATTAACAGAATCAAAAAAACCTACAATTGTACCTTTTGACTGAAGCAACTCTATATTGCCGGTTTTTTTCCTATAAATCATTATGGGCGGATGCGCCCCGTTTGAAAATGATATTTTCACTTCATCTTTCTCTTTTTTTATAACAGCATAAACAGCAGTTATAAAATAACTGCTCATCACAGTAAAAAGAGAACTGTTAAGCTTATTCATGAATCTATCTGCGTGATCGCGGCATTCCGGATATATTTTATCCGAAGCAAATTTTATCAGACTCATAAAAAGCGCTGCTCCAGCACCGTGACCAACGACATCGGCAACAAAAATACCAAGTGAATTAACTTCAGGAAAAAATGAAAGGTAATCTCCCCCAACAGCAAGAAGCGGTTTAAATTTATATGATACTTTGAGAAAATCTGATTGAGGTAAATCACTCGGAAGAAGCGACTGCTGTATTTTTTTTGCGTAAAGAAGATCCTCTTCCATAATCATATTTTTTTTACGCAAATCTTCTTCCGCTTTTTTTAATGCTTTTTCTGACTCAACAAGCTGAGAAATATCCTCTTTAACAGCGATGTAATGGGTAATTTGTCCGGTTTCATTTTTAACCGGTGATATCGATGCATGCTCCCAGTATAATTCTCCTGACTTTTTTCTATTATGAAATTTACCTGTCCATTCTTTGCCGGAAGAAATATTATCCCAAAGTCTTTTATATTCATCACGTGTAGTTTCTCCGCTTTTTAAAATACCGGGACTTTTTCCTAACACCTCCGAACATATATATCCTGTAAGCTGTTCAAATTTGGGATTAACATATTCTATTATACCTTTTGAATTAGTTATCAAAACAGCCGACGGACTCTGTTCGACTGCTTTATATAACTTTTTGAAATTTTCAGTCATAAGATGCTTTTCTGTTACATCGAGAAGAAATCCGTCCATACGGCGGATCTTTCCTAATTCATCACACAAAAGACTGACTGTATTATAAATCCATCTCGTGTTTCCGTTTTTATCAATAATTCTATGCTCTATGCTCGAATTGGTTTTATACTTCATTACATTATCAAGAAATTCAAAAACATAGTCACGGTCATCAGGATAAATCATATCTCTCCAAAGATTATGATTCGCTTTAAAATCTTCCATCATATAACCGGTAATTTCAGCGCATTTAGGACTATGATAAAATGAAACAGCTTTACCCGAGTCATCAAATTCTGTACTGAAAATATATTCGGAAATATTATTTACTATTGATTTATAATGCTCTTCGCTTTCCTGAATTTTCTTATATGCCTTTTTTCGGTCTGTAATATCCTCAATATTAAAAACATAGAATTTATTATCATTTACAATAAGATTATAAACATTTAAAAGAGAATAACCTTTATTTTCATTATTCAAAACACAGCAGATCTCAGTATTCCATTTTTCATTATCAGCCAATTCTGATAAGATTTTTCTCACGCGATTTAGTTCATCTGAATTTGAAAATAATATAAAAAGGATATTTTTTGAATTTACTTTATCATTTTTAAAAAGTAATGGAAATTTTTTGTTTGAATAAACAATATCGAAATTTATATCAGCAAGAACTACCGCATCCGGATGATTATCAATTATCCTGAAAAAATAGTTATTTGTCGATTCAGTTATGATATCATTCATTACGAAAACGATATCACCGATTGTGACTTAAATCAAGAAAAGATTACAGATCACGAAATCAGTTTAGCAGTTTCAGCTGACAAGGCTTCAATTATTTCATTTATTTTTATTCTTCTAAGAGGCTCTCCGCCTGCAAACAAAATAAATTCACCGTTACGCGCACCCGCAATTCCCATATCCGCATGAGTGGCCTCTCCCGGACCGTTTACTTCACATCCCATAACCGCAACTGAAATTATTCTGTTTTTTTCACTTAGAACTTTTTCGAAACGTGTTGAAAGTTCGCGGTCTACACTTCTGGCAATATCTTCAAGATCAATTGACGTGTCGGTTCTTCCGCAGGTAGGACAGGATATTATTTTAATTCCGCTTTTAATATGTCCGGTTGATTTTAATATTTCACGAGCAACTAAAATTTCCTCAACAGGATCACCGGTCATTGAAACTCGGAGAGTATCTCCCAAACCTTCAAGAAGAAGTGAACCGATTGCAATAGAACTTTGTATTACCGACTGCAGTCCATAACCCGCTTCGGTAAGACCAAGATGCAAAGGATAGTCATTGAGTTCAGCAAACATTCTGTTCGCTTCAACTGTCTGAAAAATATCGCTCGATTTTATTGAAACAAGCGCCTGATCAAAATTCAAATCTTCAAGAATTCTCAAATGATGAAGTGCCGAATCGACTAGTGCTTCCGGAGTAACATGGGAATATTTTTTTTTATCAATAGAACCTGAATTAACACCTATTCTTATCGGAACAGATTCTTTCGCGGCAAGGCGGACAACTTCTTCGACCTTTTTCGGGTCAGTTATATTGCCGGGATTTAGTCTAATTTTATTTATACCGTTTTCAATGGCCTTTAACGCAATACGGTAATCAAAATGAATGTCCGCACAAAGAGGAATGCTGCTTTTTTTTAAAACAAGAGGTATGCAGTCCGCTTCTTCGATTGTGCGGACAGCGACACGGACAATCGAAGCCCCGCGCCGCGCCATTTCATTTATCTGACTAACATTACCTTCAACATCAGTCAAAGGCTTGTTTGTCATTCCCTGAACTGAAATCGGAGAATTGCCTCCAATGACAAGATCAGAATTTCTTACAAATATTTTACGAGTAGACCTTCTCATAATATTTAAAACCAGAGTTTGACCACATCATTCAATAATACAAGAGCACTGAGAGCCATGATGAAAATAAAACCTGCATACTGGATGTATCCCATGATTTTATCGCTTAACGGCTTCTTTGTAATGCCTTCCCATACGAAAAATATAACGTAACTTCCGTCAACAGCCGGAATCGGAAGAAGATTCATAATCATAAGAATAATAGAAATCTTTGCCATAAGAACGATAAATGAAGAAATACCGCGATGGTGAGCCGTATCTCCGGCAAGCTTTGCAATCATTATCGGACCTGAGAGATTTTCGCGGACATTTATTTTTCCTGAAAAAAGCATTCCGAACGATTTAAGATTTTTCTCAATAAAATCAACCGGGTCAACAAAAGCTTTGGATAATGACTTGCCTAAAGGAAATTTTACAAGATCAAGTTCGGGTGCGCGCGAATATGTGATACCGGCAAATCCTTCCTGAAGATATTTAATTTTTCCTTTAATTGTTGCTTCCGGTGTTATAACTTCAACAGCACGTCCTGCTGTAATGATAGAAGCATTCTTGAGCATTTCTATGTTCAAGACTTTATTACCTTCTATAGAAACTTTCCCATCTATCATGCTTTTTTTGAAAGTATCAAAATTATCATATCTGATTGTCTTAAGTTTTAAATTTGACTCTGCTTCTTCAATAACAAAACTTTCTTTAAGCCGCGGAGTCATTTCTATCATAATACTTTTTCCTGAACGGACTACTTCAAACTTGATAATCTTTCCTGGATTAGCCTTGATAACAGCTTTTAGCGAATCTTCATCTTTTATAGCTTTACCGTCAGCGGATTTGATTTCATCCATTTTCTTAAAACCTGCACTTGCTGCCGGTTCTTTGTCAGTAACATCGTTTACGAGAACTCTTTCACCCCATGGCATAACACCTATAGAATAAAAGCTCTGTGATGCGGATTTTTCAGGAGTAACTTTAATTTCTTTTTTCTCACCGTTTCTATCAACAGTAAGAGCGACTTCTTTTCCGTCTCCGAGAGATATGTTCATCATTATATCATTAAAAGAAGTAATTTCCTTTCCGTCAATTGCAACAATTCTATCTCCGTCCGCAAGACCGGCCTTTGCGGCAGGAACCGAAATACCTGAATCTTTAAAAAACTGCGGAATAATGATTCGGTTTGTTTCTGTCAAATAACCGCTCATATTCATAATGAAGAAAAGAAGTATTCCGAATATTAAATTAAACAAAGGCCCCATTATAACCGCAACGAGTCTTCTCCATGGAGAAGCAGAAAAGAATTCATCCTTCTCGCCTTTTCTTTCCTTTGCAGCATCTTCGCCTTCAAAGGCGCAGTATCCGCCGAAAGGAATTATTGCTATCTGATATACGGTATCGCCGATTTTTTTCTTAATAATCGCTCTTCCGAAACCAATTGAAAAAACCTTAGCCCGGATTCCGACAAGCCTTCCTCCAAGAAGATGACCGAGCTCATGAACGAACACGCAGCATCCTAAAAGAATCAGAGCTGGAACAACATAGCCCAGAATATTACCTAAATTTTGAAACATCAGCATAAACCTCTTATATATTTTTCCGCGTTTACGCGGGAAAGCCTATCAGTTTCGATAAGCTCTTCTATTTCGGGAGACTTAATAAAATCAGCCTCATCTGAAATTTTTTTTACTATCATAGAAATATCCGTAAAGCGGATTTTTTTCTTTAGAAATGCATCAACCGCGATCTCATTAGCTGCATTCAGCGCACAAGGGACATTTCCGCCTCTTTTTCCTGCTTCATAACAAATCTTAAGCGCCGGAAAACGTTTTTCGTCATACTCACGAAAAGAAAGACTCTTTAGTTTTGAAAAATCGAGAAATTTAAACGGATTATTTAACTTCGCAGGATGAGAAAAAGCATTCATTATCGGAAGCGCCATATCCGCAATTCCCATATGTGCAAAGACCGAACCGTCATTGGTTTCTATCATTGAATGAATTACGCTTTCGGGATGAATAACAACATCAATTTTATCATAAGGCAGATTAAAAAGATGATGCGCTTCAATTACCTCAAATCCCTTGTTCATCAAAGTTGCGGAATCAATAGTTATTTTTGAACCCATCTTCCAGGTCGGATGACGAAGCGCTTCTTCAGGTGTTATTGAAAAAAGCTCATCTGCTGTTTTATCTCGGAGACTTCCGCCTGAAGCAGTGATAATGACCCGCTTTAGATCATCTTTTTTAACTTCAGAAAGAAGTGAAAAAATAGCGCTGTGCTCGCTGTCTACGGGAATAATTTCAGTATTATGATTTGCGGCTTCGTTCATCACTATATCACCGGCAGCGACAAGCGTCTCCTTGTTAGCAAGCGCGATGCGTTTTGTTTTCGGAATAGCTTTTAATGTCGGTATAACTCCGGAGTATCCGACTACAGAAGTTAAAAGGATATCCGCTCCTTCGGATGCGATATCCGACAAAGCTGAATTTCCGGAAAAGAAAATAGTACGCGGATATTTTTTTTTAATAGAATCATAAATTTCAGGTTCAATTGAACCTAATGCCGCAAATTCTGGTGAATATTTCTGAATCTGTTCTTCAAGTGTTTTGATATTCGAAGAACAGCTTAAAGCTTTAACTTTAAATTTATCCGGAAAAGAATCAATAACCCGTAAAGCGGAAGAACCGATTGACCCTGTTGAACCGAGTATACTGACGCTTTTCAATTAAACTCCCTTTATCTTGAGATAAAAATAAAACAATGGAAGTGAAATTATCAATGCATCAAAAACATCCCACATACCGCCGTGACCGGGAATAATACGTCCAGAATCTTTAACTCCTCCGTCGCGTTTCACGGCAGACTCAATTAAATCTCCTATATTGCCTGCAACTGCCAGAAATAATCCTACAAATCCTGCTTCAACAATGCTGAAGAGTTTTTTATCCCAGAATGTGATATATACTTCATTTAATACAATCATGGCGATGATACTGACTAAAATTCCTGAAAAATATCCTTCAATTGATTTATTAGGAGAAGCCGGAATATTTGCCTTATGACGCCCTAAGAGAACTCCGCCGAAGTAAGCAGCAGAATCATTCAGCATTACTACCGCATGAAGAGCGAATATATAAAATACACCGTCCGGCAAAGCTTTCATTAAAATCATATACGAAAATGACATCGCAATAAATACGATGCCGAAAACAGTCGTAGAAATGGAACCTATCGCCCCTTCAAGCGGACGTGAAAAAACCTGAACAATCGCAATTAAAAGAACAGTCAGAAATGCGACCGCTAAAATAAATCTGGCGTCAAAAGTACTGAATAATTTCCCGAAAGCGTATACGTTCGCAAATGAATGAAGATAGAAAAAAACTGAGATAGCCACTGCAGAAATAGTCCCGATGACAATAAAAGGTTTGGTTTTTTCTTTCAAAGATGCAATCTGATAAAATTCATACAATGCCGAAAGTGATATAACGAGTGTTATCAGCAAAAGAGGTATGTTGAAAAAATACTCGCTGAAAATGCAGAATAAATATACCGGAAGAAGAATGAGCGCGCTCAGAATTCTTGTAAAAGTTTCGTTAATAAGTGTCATATTCCACCGAACCTTCTGTTTCTTTTTTGATATTCCAAAATAGCCTTATAAAGATGCTTCGGACGGAAATCCGGCCAAAGTGTTTTTGTAAAAACGAGTTCCGCGTAAGCCGCCTGCCATAACAGAAAATTGCTGATGCGCATTTCACCGGAAGTTCTTATCATAAGATCAACCTGAGGCAGATTGGGAGCATAGAGATTATCAGTAATCATTTTCTCGGTAAGTACATTTTTCCCTGTTTTAAATAATGCACGGTTTGCAGCATCAACGATCTCTCTGCGGGAACCGTAATTAAGACAAAAATTGAGAATTATATTTTTATTTTTTGCAGTTATCTTTTCAGCATTTTTAATTTTTTCTACCATTGATTTAGGAAGTCTGTCATAAACACCGGAATGAACAATTCTTATTCCTTTTTGATTCATCAATGGCATCTTTACATCAAAATAATATTCAAAAAGTTTCCAAAGTGAAGATATTTCTGATGAAGGACGGGACCAGTTTTCGGTTGAAAAAGCATAAAGAGAAATACATTTTATTTTCAAAGAGAATGCGGCATCCATGAGAGCTTCTATAACATCAGCGCCGGCTTTATGCCCGGCGCTCCTGTCGAGTCCGCGTTTTTTAGCCCAGCGCCCGTTGCCGTCCATTATGACAGCTACATGCGCCGGAATATTTTTCATATCTAATGCGGATATATCTTTACTCATTAAATGCTCATTATTTCTTTTTCTTTGTTTTCCGCAAGCTTCTGAAGCTTTTCTATATACTTATCAGTGAGCTTCTGAATTGAATCCTGTTCTGCTTTGGATTCATCTTCAGAAATTTCCTTATTCTTTTCTTTTGCTTTAACAGCGTCATTTCCATCGCGGCGTATATTTCTAATTGCGACTTTTGAATCTTCACATTTTGATTTAACGGTTTTTACCAGTTCTTTTCTTCTTTCTTCCGTCAGTTCCGGAATTTGAAGTCGGATAAGATTTCCGTCATTAGCCGGATTTATTGAAAGATCAGCTTTAAGAATGCCTTTTTCAATAGATTGAAGATTCGACTTATCCCATGGCTGAATTACTATAAGTCTCGGCTCAGGACACGAAACTGTAGCAACCTGATTGATCGGCATCTGCTGTCCGTAAACTTCAACATAAACATTGTCAAGAATAGCCGGATTGGCTCTTCCTGTTCTGATCGTTATGTATTCCTTCTCAAGAGCCTTTAAGCTCTTTTCCATTCTGCTCTCAAGATCCTTGATAATAGTACCGACCATAAAGCCTCCGCTTATTGAATGATTGTTCCCACGTTTTCGCCTTTCAGCGCCCTCATTATGGAATTATCTTCGAAAAGATTAAATACCATAATCGGAAGATTGTTTTCCATACATAAAGAAATAGCCGTAAGATCCATGACCTTCAGCTGTTTATGCAGAACATCCAAAAATGAAATCTGATCAAATTTTACGGCATCAGAATGCTTTTCCGGATCTTTATCGTAAACACCGCTAACTTTTGTAGCCTTGATTACAAGATCCGCCTTAATTTCCGCCGCACGCAGACATGCCGCTGTATCAGTGGTAAAAAAAGGATTCCCGGTACCAGCCGCCATCAGAACAACTTTCTTTTCGGTTAAGCTGCGTTTTGCGTTTCTTATGGTATAAGGTTCCGCAATGCTGTTCATTTCAATTGAAGTCATTACGCAGGAATCAACTCCCGAGTTGGAAAGAGCTGAATGCATGGCAAGAGCATTTATAACCGTAGCCAGCATTCCCATGTGGTCTCCGGTTGTACGCTCAACACCGAGCGCTTCTCCGGTTCCGCCTCTGAAAATATTTCCGCCGCCGATTACAAGTGCAATTTCAAAACCAGCCTGTGAAACAGTTTTAATTTCATCAGCCAGTTTTTTGACTATCGTGGAATCTATGCCGGTCTTTGCAGAACCGGCAAGAGCTTCCCCGCTTATTTTTATCATTATGCGTTTATAACGATTACTTGATGGCATATTATGCGCCTATCTGAATTCTCGCAAAACGCTTAACCGTAATCTTTTCACCGATTTTTGTAGAATATTCTTTAACAAGATCAGTTACAGATTTCGCGTTGTCTTTTATGAAAACCTGATCAACAAGGCAAACTTCGCTGAAATATTTTTTTACTTTTCCTTCAACGATTTTCTCAAGAACGTTTGCAGGTTTTCCTGAATCTTTCATCTGCTCGAGATAAATTTCTTTTTCTTTTGCAACAACTTCAGCAGGAACTTCTGAAGAATCAAGATAAAGAGGCATTGCAGCAGCTACCTGCATAGCAAGTTCTTTCCCGAGAGCAGAAAGCTCAGGCTTCTGTCCATTTGCAGACTCGCATGCAAGTTCTACAAGAACGCCGAGTTTATTGTTGCTGTGAATGTATGAAGAAACAGCTCCGAATGAATTTGCAGGCACCGCGAACTGAGCGATTTTTCCGACTGTCATGTTTTCGCCGGTTGTAGAAATCGCATTTTTAATTTTGTCTTCAGCAGAAGTAGGAAGTTTGTCTGCACTCTGGCAGTCCACTCCGGCAGCTTCCGCAATATCCATCATTTCAAAAGCAAGCTTCTTGAAATCATCATTTTTTGCAACAAAGTCGGTTTCGCAATTAAGTTCAAGCATAATTGCATATCTGTCATTATCTTTTGATTTTGTAACAACAAGACCTTCTTTCGCACTTCTTCCGGCTCTTTTTCCGGCAGCAGCAAGACCTTTCTTTCTAAGATTTTCAGTTGCAAGCTCCATATCGCCGTTGCTTTCTTCGAGCGCTTTTTTGCACTCAAGCATTCCGGCCTGTGTCTTGTCTCTGAGATCTTTTATCATCTGTGATGTAATATCAGCCATTTATTCCTCTCTTACCACTTCTGAACTTCTTCATCGTCAGCGTACTCATCATAATTTTTCTTTGGAAGACCGGTTGCCTCATCCATAGAAAGTTCTTCTTCAGGAAACGCTTCATCATCGCTGACAACGCCCGAACGAGCTTCTTCAATTGCATCAGCCATTACTTCTAGGAATAGCGCGATTGCTCTTATTGCATCATCATTACCCGGGATAGGATAATCAACTTCGTTAGGATCGCAGTTTGTGTCAACAACGGCAAAAATAGGAATATTGAGGATATGTGCTTCGTTTACAGCAATAGCTTCTTTTTTAGGGTCGATAACAAATATCGCGTCAGGAAGAGATGTCATGTCGGCGATACCGGAAAGAACTTTTTCTTTCTTCTCAAGTTCTTTTGATAGATCCTGAATTTCTTTCTTTGTTACTGCATCCCACTCGTCTTTTTCTTTCATCTTCTGAAGATCTTTAAGACGTCTTACAGACTGGGAAACGGTTTTGAAATTTGTCAAAAGACCGCCGAGCCATCTTTCGCTTACATAATACATTCCGCATTTTTCAGCATATTCTTTAACGGCTCCCTGAGCCTGTTTCTTTGTTCCGACAAAAAGAACTTTTCCGCCTTTAGCCGCAACATCTCTCATTGCATTGTGAGCAATTTTAAGTCTCTGCATTGTTTTCTGCAAATCGATAATATGAATACCGTTTCTTGCAGTAAAGATAAACTGACCCATGTTCGGGTTCCATCTTCTTGTCTGATGTCCGAAATGAACACCTGATTCAAGAAGTGATTTCATAGATGGTAATGCCAATGGATTTCCCCCATTATAGTAATATTTCCGATTGAACGGATAGATATTACGCCGCAGATTTCCCTGAAGTATCATTAGATATGCTTCAACCGGAACGAATCCGATTTAAACGCCTTTCGGCGGGATAGTTGCGGGCGCAACCGGCTTATTAAAGCCTTATTAAATTTTGATGAAGAAGAATATTCC
>JAKPJF010000199.1 GCA_029554345.1 Spirochaetota bacterium
TGTAGTGATGATTAAAAATTGTTTCACTGACGAAGATGCCGAAAGAATGAGACCGAATCTTCTGGTGATTTCAAATCTTGATGATGAAGAAGAAGACAGCAAAATAGTTTCTAATAGAGCATGCCGGGATATATTGAAAGGAAAATGGTTTGATTCTTCTTCTTTATTTTCATTCATTTTGCCTGAAATGATTCAGAAGAAGGTAATGTCTCTGAGTGATGAATTTCTGGTTACTTTATCGCAGAAAATTGAAAAAGAAATATCTTCGGATTTGAAATTCCCCGGACCGTTTGATGATAAAATGAAGAATATCGTTAAGGAAATGTTTTATTAAACAAGAGCTCAAAATTTGTTGAAAGAATAACTTCTTTATAATTTTATCTGAGATAAATCTTCCAGTAAATTTCTTTAAATTCGAAAGTTTTACTGTGAAATGATTTTTCTTTCCCTTCTGAAGAATTCTTCATAAAAAGAGAGCTGTTTATGTGATACCGGATATTGTTATCTTTATCTGTTATCATAGCCAGATTGGAAACTGAACTTTTTATTTTTTCCGAAGGCACTGCCCCTATAAGTACTCCGATAATTTTGTCCTGATCTTTTACAGGTACGGCAAAGAACACAGCCGGGCTGGTTGAGGAAGAAGGAAAGATTGAGAAATCATAAATTGACTGTTCTCCGGCAATAGTCTTTTCAAAAAGAGAAGGAAGCGGAGATGATCCGAAGGAAAGATAACTTTTTCCGAGAATTTCATCATCTTTCATAGTATAAATTATTTTTCCTTCTGCATTCATCAAAATGCATTCATAAAAATCCGAAGAAGATAAACTTGTTATAATTTCAGTAATTGCTTCTCTTTCAAGCGGATAATAATGAGATCCGCCGTAATTCATTCTATTGAGATGAGAAAGGTTTTTTATCAGATTTTTGGAAGAAATAGTTTCGGATGCATTTGCCAGACTCTTGAAAGTTTCTGACATTAAATTAGAAAGTCTGTCAAATGACGGAGTTTGTCTTATTTCAGTTTTTGCGCACGAAAGGAATAATAACAATATGATAAAAAGCAGATGTTTATGAATCATTAGATCACCGGTGTTATAACTGAATAATCGCATACGTTTAATTGTCGGTTATTAACTGAAATAGAATCATAAATATTTTCTTGACGGGTTTATGAAAAAATGCACATTTCCGGCAGAGAGGAATTTATGAAAACTGAAAAAGAACAGTTTCTGAAGCTTATTAAAAAGGGCATCAGGCTGAAATCAAAACCGCCTAAAATTGAAACACCGAAAACGGTTTACAGCCGCAAGAAAAAAGACGGGAGGAAATTCGATTATGATTCCTCCCTTTTTATTTTTTCAGCTCCCGCGCATAAATATTTCTCAGTTCTTTGAAAAAATTCACATAACCTTCGGTTTTGTAGTCCG
>JAKPJF010000016.1 GCA_029554345.1 Spirochaetota bacterium
CGGATGAAGAGAATTTGGTCAAAAAAAAGGTTTTGTCTGCTATTGATGAAGACCGTGTTCTTGTGAATTATCAGCCGATTATTTCTCTTGCTCACAAAAAATGCAGCGGTTTTGAGGCTCTATCCAGAATTATTTCCGAAAACGGTGAAATTATTCCTCCTGATCTTTTTATTCCGGTTGCTGAAAAAAGCGGAATAATCGGAAAACTGACGCGGCATATGATAAAGAAAGTTTGTTCGGATATCGCCGAAGGAATAAAAACCGGATTTCCTGAAGAGTTCAGGATAAGCGTCAATATTTCCGCCAAGGAGTTTCTTAATGAGGATATAGTCGACTATATCGAAAATGAGGTTAGGCGTAATTCGATTAAAACAAAATATCTGGCATTTGAAATTACTGAAAGTGCATTCATGGAAGATATGGCAAAATCAAATATCACTTTGCTCCGCCTTAAAAAAGACGGTCATCTCATTTATATGGACGATTTCGGGACAGGTTATTCTTCGCTCAGCTATCTTCAGCACTTTCCTGTTGATGTCATTAAAATCGACAAATCATTTGTAAAATGGATGCATGTTGACGAGCAGAGTGAGCATATAGTAAAATCAATTGTCGGTCTGGCTCACGGGCTTCAGATGAAAATTGTTGCAGAGGGAGCCGAGGACGCGGAGCATGTATCAATGCTTTCAGAATTCGGCTGTGAATATTCACAGGGATATATTCATTCAAAGCCTATTCCGTTTGCCGAAGCTGCTGTTTTTATAAAGAATTATACTCTAGAATAAAATTGCAGACTTTGTCACTTTGCTTTTTTCAGCTGATTGAAGGACTGTTTCTGCCGATAATAACAATAAATAAGAGGACTTTATGGCGAAAATTATGATAGTGGATGATTCAAAATTTATGAGAGGAATCATTCGTAATGCACTTGAAGATGGCGGACACACTGTTATCGCCGAAGCTGAAAACGGTAATGATGCAGTTGAATTTTATAAACAGCATAAGCCCGATGTTGTCACAATGGACGTAACAATGTGGGGAAAGGACGGAGTTGAGGCTCTGGAAGATATTACCAAATTTGATGCTGATGCAAAGATTATAATGGTTTCGGCTTTGAATGAGACTACCATGAAGGGCACGCGTACAAGTGTTAATGCCAAGGCCTATCTTACAAAACCTTTTACAAAAGAACAGCTCTTATCGGCTGTAAACAGTCTTATATGAGTAGTGATTATTTACGGCTTTACGAAAAGGATTCGGATTCTGATGCCGCTTACTTTCTGAGTCACGGCGGAATTTATTACTATATCTCAAACTCCGATAAATATTCCCTGAAAGGTCAGAATTTCATTATCGGAGCTTCTGAGCTGATTATGTCAAAGGCGATCGGTCAGCCTGTGCTCAGGCAGGAAACGGTTCTTCTGGACAAAGACGCCTGTGTAAAAAAAATTCCTGCGGATAAGTTTTACGAAAGTCTGAATCAGTTTTCATTTATAATGAATCTTTCTATGGTAATAGCCCGCCAGGTGGTTCTGACGAATAAAATAATACAGGAAAACCGAAAGCTTCTGACTGCAGAATCGAAATCTCCCCAGCAGGTTTGTCTTGAATATTATAAAATAATATCCGTGATTCTGGAAGAGTATGAAAAGCGCAAGCTCCCGTGGCTGAAAGATATACTCTCGAAGTATCATGCCAGCCTTGTTTTTAAAAAGGGTGAAATATATTTTAAAACAGCACAGCCTGTGAAGATTGAGTCTGCGGCTTCGTTTTCGGATAAGATGATAGAGTATCCGAAATCGGCTGTTATTTTTTCGCAGGGCGAACTCGGACGTGAAATGTTTATTCTTCAAAGAGGATCAGTTGAAGTTCTGATAGGGGAGAGCCGTGTTGCAGTTATAGATGAACCGGGCAGCGCGATCGGTGAAATTGCCCTTCTTCTCGGCGAAAATAGAAGCGCGACACTTCGTGCAATGAATAATGTGGTTCTTACTAAGATTACTCAGAATGATCTCAAGGATCTTTCCGGAAGCGACAGTTCGCTTTTTTTTGAAATTGCCAAATCGCTTTCGCAGAAACATATTAATAATATCGCGAATATCCATTCGATAAATGAATCTGTAATTTCGCGAAATCTCGGTTTTGATGATGAAGAATTGCGCAAGAAAAAACAGAATGATCAGCGCGCGGAAATGGAGCTTTCGAGTCTGAAGAAAGTTGTATCCGATGCCTTTTTTAAAAAGGATGCTTTTTTTCTTAAGGAAAGGATTGGAGATCTGATTGATTAAAAAATCAGACCCAGTCTTTCCATTTGAAAATATAGTATGTTCCGACTCCGAGTCCTAGTAATCCGACTAGAAAAAGAAGGTATGATATAGGCCAGTTGTCCGGACCGCCTGTCATCATAGACCATTCACTCATTCCGCCGATTCCGGTAATCATTGTCAACGGCATGAAGATCGTTGTTATGACAGTGAGACGTCTCATTACAGAACTCAGTTTGTCGCTTGCGATTGAATTTCTGGCTGTAATCATGACGGATAGAATTTCTGAATATGTCCGTGAAAGATTTCTGCACTGATTGTTTTCAATGATCATATCATCAAGAACTTCAATATTTTCTTCCGTGAACGAAAACTTGTTTGAATAGAACTTAATTTTTTCAATTACTGATGAGTTTGAATTTATTCCCGTGAGATAATATACCAGGGACTTTTCGAGTGTGTATAGATGCATCATGTATTTGCTGTCTGTGCTGGATTCAATTTTCTGCTCAATCGAATCCGAAATCATATTGATGACTTTGAGGTGACCTAGAAAATGAGAAATAGTCGCATAAATGAGTTTTAGAAAAGCTTCATTAAGCGAGTCGACTTTTTGAGATTGTTTGTCTTCAAACATCTGAATTTCGTCCGGCTGGACTATTACAATTCTGTCTTTGAAATAAAAAACTCCGAATGATGTAACTTTAAAAAGAAGATTATCGTTTGTTGAATAATTTTTCGGTCTTTTGAAAATAACGACTGTATGGTCTTCTTCGAATTCGAGACGGCTTATTTCATCGGGGTCAAGGGCCGAATTGAGATTGTGTTCATCAATATTGTGCTTGTTAAGCAGTTCTTCTTTTTCAGCATGATCGGGATTGAGGTAAATGATAATCTTGCCGTTTTCATCGGAAGGAGTGATTCTGCCTTCCGCAATAGTCAAAAATTTTTTCATGCCTATACCCTTTGCCGGAAGTATGCCGTATTGCCTGTCTGCTAGTTTCGTAAGACTAAAGACAATGCTGTAATACGTCAAGGTTAATATTGTCGGTATTGTCTGAAAGCAGGCAGAAAAATTGATATTTATATTCAGCAGACGGTTTGATGAAAATATGCTTGTAAGGGCTTTCTGTACATTGAATTGTGTCTATATTAGTATTTCCGGAGGTTATTGTGAAGATTTCACCTTTTTTAAGACGTATTATGCTGATTGTAATTGCTGTTGCTTTTATTTCTCTGGGTCTGGCCGGACATTTTTTCGGCATTCATCTGCCGGAAAGAATTGAAAGCACTGTTGATATTGTTCTTTTGATTGCGGCTTTTGTTATTTTTTTCAGCGGCCGGAGAAAGGCTGATGACAAGTAAATCGATAAAAATACCGGTAATTTTTTTTATACCGGTTTTTTTTATGATTTTATTTCTTTGGTTTACTCCGGATTTGTTTTCGTATGAAGACAGAATATTTGTTTCAGCCGATGCCGCTTCGTCTTATGATTTAATTGTTCTATTCGGTGCAAGAGTTTATTCTAACGGAGAACTTTCACCGGTTGTGCGGCAAAGAGCAGATGCTGCATGTATCCTCTTTATGAAGAAGAATGCGGCAATTCTTGTAAGCGGAAACGGAAAGCATGAAGTTGATTCCATTTCAAAATATCTTGTATTAAGAAATATTCCTCATGAATTTATCATAAAGGA
This sequence comes from Spirochaetota bacterium, assembly GCA_029554345.1. GTDB lineage: Bacteria > Spirochaetota > UBA4802 > UBA4802 > JAFGJZ01 > JAKJGA01. The sequence continues at coordinate 3,960 of JAKPJF010000016.1, forward strand.
TTATTCCGGCTGTGATACACATGACACACTGAGAACGCTTGAAAAATATAAAAATAAAAAAATAACAGCAGTATCACAGTTGTTTCATCTTTATAGAATAATCGATATGGCGCATGATCACGGTTATGATGTTTCCGGCTTTGCCGCAGATAAGGCTGTTAAGTATGAAGAAAATATTTCTTTTCATGAGAAGCTTTATATACGTGTACAAAGACGTTTCCGTAACGCACTTCTTTTCTGGATTTATAGAATGAATTTGTATGACCGTGCTTCTTCTTTATATAATGGTTGAGGTTTTAGCGCTTTTTTATTACAATGCCCAGATAAACATGAAATTTTCCGGAGACTTATTGACGGTTTAATAATATGAACATAAACGATTCACTCGATTTTAATGAGATTACTTCAAAGATATCCGAATTTATAAAAACAGAATACGGTTCAGCTGAACTCGATTCATTTGCACCTATGGCGCTGGATGAATCGCAAAAAAGAATGAACATGATAAAAGAGATCATGGATTTTAGAATTGAGTTTGAACGTATGGCTGTTTCTGAAATTGAAAACATTGACAAAGCCGTAGCACGGATTTCAAAGGGAAGCGAAGTCGGTCTGGAAGATATATTTAAAATACGCCGCGCCGTAATCGCTTCGGAAATTTTAAGACGTCAGATTTCATCTCACCGAGAATCTCTTCCGCAAATATCTTCTGACGATGATCTTTCATTTTCCGATATTTCTTCTGTTAAGGATTATCTTTCTTCGGTACTAACTGATTCGGGTGAGCTTGTCGTTGATAAGTTCCCCGCGCTGAAGCGCCTTCAGCATGAAATAGATTCTTTGAAAAAACAGATTCTGTCACAGATTTCACGTATTATGAATTCGCCCGCATATGACAAGCATCTTCAGGAAAAGGTTCATGATACTAGAAGCGGAAGATTCGTGATTCTTCTAAAATCGAGTTCCAGAGGTGCACTCTCCGGTTCCATTCATGACGTATCAAATTCCATGCAGACTGTTTATTTTGAACCGGATGAAATACGTGAACACAATTCCCTTTACGCTTCAAGGCAGTTTGAATACGGAATAGAAATATCAAAAGCCGTTGCGGAAATTGCACAGAAAATATGCGATAATGCCGATGAGATAAAAACGAACGCGCATGTCTATGGAAAGATAGATTTTCTGAATTCACTCGCTGTTTTTTCTGAATTGATAAAAGCGGAGAAGCCGCAGATTTCAGATGAAAATGAAATTGTATTATATTCCGCGAGGCATCCTCTTCTTTATCTGATGAATAAGGACGGTGTCGTTGCGAACGATATTATTCTGGATAATTCAAACTGCGGCATGGTCATCTCGGGAGCTAATGCCGGGGGAAAAACAGTAGTTCTAAAAACGGCAGGTTTGTGCGCTCTCATGGTCCGGCACGGTTTGCTGATACCTGCATCTCCTGATTCGAAAATATCTTTTTTCGACAATATATACGCCGACATAGGCGACGATCAGAGTATTTCCATGTCGCTTTCAACATATTCGGGTCAGATAAAAAATTTGACGGATATGATAAATTCACCATCTGGAAAAACTCTTATCCTTGTGGATGAGATTATTTCAGGGACCAATCCGCATTACGGAGCTGCTCTTGCAAGAAGCGTATTGGAAGAATTTGCCGGCAAAAATTTTAAATTTATAGTTACTACCCATTATCCCGAACTGAAAAAAATGGCGTCTGAAGATACGCGTTTTATGAATGCCTCCGTTCTTTTTGATCCAGAATCGCTTAAGCCTACATTTATTTTGAAGCGTAATCTTCCTGGAATGAGCTATACTTTCGAAATCGCCGATCTTATGAAAATGCCCGGTCATATTATTTCGCGAGCGAAGGAAGTTGCCGGATCGGATGATTTGAATGCTGATGCTCTGCTTGAGAAACTTCACAGATACGAGACTGAGCTTGCAGTTGAACGTGATGCTGTGGCAGAAATCAGAAAGGAACTTCTTGAAAAGATTTCTTCCAATGAAGAACTTGAGACAAAACTCAAACAGGCAGTTCGTGAGGCAAAGGAAGCAAAGGGAATAGAATTTATAGAAGAACTCAAAACTGCTCATGAGAGAATACAGAATAGAATCAGAGAGCTCAATCAGCTCACTTTAAAAGATGCCGAAAAAATAAGGGATGAAATTGTCTCTGAAAAGAAAAAAACAGAGGAGAGTATTCTTGATATCAGAAAGGATTTTTTTGAAGACAAGTATGAAAAGTTCAATCCGGAAAAATGCACTAAGGGTTCTTCTGTTTTTGTGATTCCTCTTGAGGCCGAAGGGATTGTCGAATCAATAGATGTGAAGAACAAGAAACTCAATGTAATCTTCGGTAATTCAATCCGTTCGAAATATTCCTTCAAGGATGTTTTTGCCGTTAAGGATAGAAAAGAACCACGTCAGATTTTTCAGGCACGTCCGATAAATATTGAACCGAATGATATTCCTCTTACAATTCAGACATCCTATAATACAGTAGATCTCCGCGGAATGCGCGTAGACGAAGCTTTGTCAAAACTCGATTCTGATCTTGATTCAATGATGGCTAAAAGCATTAAGACTGCGGTTGTTATTCACGGTCACGGAACCGGTGCTTTAAAAGATGCAGTGCGCAGTCATCTCAAATTCAGTTATTATGTTTTGAGCTCAAGAAGCGGCCAGCAGGGTGAGGGCGGCGACGGAGTCACGATTGCTGCTTTAAAGTAAAAAAATATACTTTACAAATATTTAATAGACTTAAGAATATGTTAAGTTGATGGATTTGAAAATATGCCCAAGGGCGTTAAATAAAGGAGAGAAATATGGCTTATAAAATAGCTCTTTATCCCGGAGACGGAATCGGACCTGAGGTTGTTGCAGAAGCTGAAAAAGTAATCAAAAAAGTGAATCTTGACTGCACTACGACAAAATTTGACTGGAATTCGTCGCTTTATGCCAAAATCGGCCATTGCGCGCCTGAAGATTTTATTGAACAGCTGAGAGGGTTCGATGCCATTCTTCTCGGAGCACTCGGTAATAAGGACAAGGCGCCTGAACATATTGCTGTTGAGCCTCTTCTTATGATGAGAAAAAATTTCGACCAGTATGTAAACATTCGTCCGTCAGTACTGCTTCCCGGCGTAGGCACGCCGCTGAAAGACAAAAAGGAATTTGATATTGACCTTGTATGTATCCGTGAAAACACGGAAGGCGAGTATACTACTCTCGGCGGAAGACACTATGTCGGAACACAGCAGGAATGTGCGATGCAGATTAATTATTTCACGCGTATAGGCGTTGAAAGAATTATACGTTACGCTTTTGAAACTGCGAAAAAACGCGTTAAGAAACATGTAACAAGCATCACAAAATCGAATGTTCTCAAATACAGCATGGTTATGTGGGATGAAATTCTTGAAGAAGTTGCCGCTGATTATCCTGATATAAAATACACTAAAATGTATGTCGATGCGGCGGCGATGAATCTTGTGAGATGCCCTGAAACTTTTGACGTTATTGTTGCTTCTAATCTTTTCGGCGACATCCTGACAGATATTTCTGCGATTGTAACAGGCGGAATCGGTTTTGCCGGAAGCGCGAATCTTAATCCGACACGCGAAATGCCTTCAATGTTTGAACCTGTTCACGGTTCTGCGCCGGATATAGCAGGTCAGCAGAAAGCGAATCCTATCGCGGCAATAATGAGCTGTGCCATGATGATTGAATTTCTCGGTGAAAAAGAAATTGCAAAGAAAATCGAAGCTGCCGTAATAGAACACCTCAAGGATGACAAGATAAAGACTCCGGATAGAGGCGGAAATAACAAGACAAGTGAAGTCGGTGATGATATCGTTGCCAGACTCTGATTGTTGTTTCGTTAATTTGAAAACAGAATGAGCAGAAGGGGCGGTTTAACCGTCCCTTTTTTATTTTAGATTTCCGGTCAGTTCGGCGGCAACTCGGCTCAGCTCATGACTTCTGAACGGTTTGTGTATAAATGCGTTAAGTCCGTTTTTCTGAAGTTCCGTTAAATCACGTGACTGAATAAATCCTGATGCAATTATGATTTTTGCCTCCGGATTTATTTTCTTTATTTCGAAGAAACAATCACGTCCGCTCATAACAGGCATTATCATATCAAGAATAACAAGATCTATTTTGTCCTTTTCATTTTTATAAATTTCTGCCGCCTTTAATCCGTTCTCGGCGAGAATTACATTATACCCGAATTTTTCAAGAAGTCCTCTGCCTACCAGCCGCATAACTTCTTCATCATCAGCAAGCAGAACAGTTCCGTGCCCCGTATATATTGTTTCATTAATGCTGCTGCTTTCAGAGGGCTCTTCGCTTAAAGGAAGAATTATTTTAAAAGTTGTCCCTTCGTTAAGTTTACTTGAAACAGTTATTGCTCCGTTATGCTGCTGGATTGTAGCGTAAGCTGCGGCAAGTCCGAGTCCGGTACCTGAACCTTGCTTTTTTGTGGTGAAAAAAGGATCGAATATTTTATTGATGTCTTCCGGCTTTATTCCGCATCCTGTATCAGATACTGTGATTTCTATATACGCTCCGGGATTGAGTTCAAACGGGCTAGATTCGCATTCATCGCCGGACATATTTTTGAAACGTGTTGAAAAATAAAGAATACCGCCGTTCGGCATTGCATGAGATGCGTTTATTCCCAGATTGAGAAAGACGTTCTGAATCTGCGGCGGATCGCCCATTATGACGCCTGATTCAGCATTAAATTCCGTCTGGATGACAATACGTTTATCTACGGTATTTTGAAGCAGCGATATCGCACCGATTATAGCCTGATGAACATCTGTGGGAACAGATGCTGCTGCCTGACGTCTTGAAAATGCAAGCAGTCTGTTGGAAAGTTCAGACGCGTGTGCTGCGGATTTTATTATGACATCGATATCGCCGTTAAGTTTCGGATCATCAGTGAATTCCGATAAACGCATTTGAAGAAGTTCAGCGCCGCCGATTATGCCGGCGAGCATATTGTTGAAGTCGTGAGCAATGCCGCCGGCAAGACGGCCGATTGCATCCATCTTTCTTGAATGATTCAATTGTTCCTGAATAGAATATTCTCTGGTCATATCGCGGAAAACAAGAACAGCACCAGTGATGATTCCGTCTTCATTTTTTATCGGTGCTCCCGAATCTGCAATGCGGTATTCCTTGCCGTCACGGCTTATTAAAAGTGTGCTGTCAGTGAATTCTATTATTTTGCCTGAAGATATTATTTCTTCCGCCGGGTTTGCTATTTCATTTCCGGTTCTGCTGTTTATGATTTTTAAAACATCAGAAAGCTGTTTCCCTTCTGCTTCCTGGCTTTTCCATCCCGTAAGTTTTTCTGCAACAGGATTAATTCTGGTGATTAATCCTTCCGTGTCGGTGGTGATTACGGCATCACCGATTGAATTTAAGGTGATTCTTAAGTTCTCCTCGTTTTCGCGGAGCATCCTGTGTGATTCGCGTATTTCATTTTCAGACCTTATTCTTTCTGTGATATCGCGCGCCGCGGCGAATATCACAGAACCGCGCGGGGCGGATTTCCATTCGATGTGACGGTATGAACCGTCTTTTGCCTTGTAACGGTTGACGAAATTTACCACTTCTTTCTGTTCGGCAAGATCGGAAAGAACCGCCAGGGTTGATTCTATATCATCAGGATGAACAAAATCAAGAAACTGTCTGTTTTCCAGCTCTTCTATCTTATAGCCGAGAACCTGCGACCATTGATTGTTTACTCGCAGAAAATTTCCTTTGGTATCGGCGATACAGAAAAGATCGAGTGCGAAGGAGAAATACTGTTTAAGCTCCTCTGATTTTTTTTTGAGTTCTATTTCTACGCGTTTTCGGGAAAGCAGAAGCTTTGTCAGCGTTATAATCAGAATTAAAAGAAGAAGAAATACCGCCGCAGAAATCATAACAAGCAATGTATACCTTTCAAAAAAAGAATACTTTCTGTTTATAATTATACTGTCTTCGGGCAAAGCCGAAATGGGTATGGAAAATCTTTTTGCGGCATCTGCATCAAATATAAATTTATTTCTGCTTTCAGTCTGAACTTTTGTTTGAGAAGCGTCGATTCCGAATTTAATTAATTCAACAGCTTTCTCTGCCGCGTATGTTCCCTGAATAATGCCGCTGTTTGCTTTTCCTCCGAGTACACCGAGACCGATGTTTGAGGCGGATGTTGAAATTACGGGTACAGGACAGTTTCCAGCAATAAGCGGATAACTTTCGGTGTTTAAATATGTTTTTCCGGTCTTGTCCATGTACCATGCCGGAGCAATTGCGATTGAATTTTTTGGAAGATTTTTCAATTCATAAATAAGTTCATCTGTTGAAAGATTCTCTCCGTTTAAATAAATGTATGATATATCAGGATTTGATTTTTCTGTCAGGGCTATTTCCGCGCGTGTTCCGAGACCTGTCGGAGTTCCATCCGTTATTGCGGCGATATATTTTGTTTCAGGGAAAAGCTTTTTTATTAGATCAATGTTTCCGGGGATGTCGAGGTTTTCAATTATGCCGGAAAAATTTTGCGGAAGATCTTCGGTTGATTTGATGTCGTTAACACCGCAGAAAACAACAGGGACGCCCGGAAAAATTCTGCCGCCGAATTTTTTTAAAAGATCAAATGCCGCGTCGTCCGATACGATGATTACGCCGGGCGCGTTATTCGTGTATTTTGTTTCAAGACGTTTCAGAAAAGCGTTTATATTGGTATAATCCGGAAATCGTTTTGAATCCATGTATTCGATGTATATTTCAGCATCCGGAATTTTATTTTTGATTGCTGCTGCAGCGGAAGTTACAATTTCATCAGTCCAGTGAAAGGTCTGATGATAAGAATTTATTATTAGAATATGGTTGTGAGCCGCAGGAGTATCCCCGGCTGAAAGTGCCGGTACTGTGATAGAAAGCATTGCTGCTGTTATCAAAACCGTTAATTTGAGCTTCATAATGCTCCGCAATAACATAGTTACAATCTATTATTTAAATAAATACTGACTTTTTTAATTCTATCATGATTTAACTGCAGTATCAATAAAAATTATATCAGGATTATTGTTATCTATCTGAAGAATCATTAAGCAATAAAGGGTATTAATTTTATTGACTTCACTTAACATATATATAGCACTAGTTTTATGAATATTGAACAGCTAATTGATTATCTGAAGTCCGACAGAGGCTTCAATGAAAATGTCGTATCGTGGAATACCGTTCCGGCAAAGGACGCGGTTTATTCTGAATTTCCGGATTATATTGATAGACGGCTCGTCGATTATTATGTATCAAAAGGAATATTGAAGCCTTATTCGCATCAGCGCGCGGCCTTTGATCATGCGCGGAAAAAAAATGATTTTGTGGTTGTGACTCCGACCGCGTCCGGAAAAACTCTATGTTATAATGTACCTGTTATAGACGAGATAATCAAAAATCCCGAATCCCGCGCGCTCTATATTTTTCCGACTAAGGCGCTTGCTCAGGATCAGATGCACGAGCTTAACCGCATTGTCGAATCGCTTGAATTAAAAATAAAAACTTATACTTTTGACGGAGATACTCCGGCAAACGCGAGAAAATCAATACGCGAGTCGGGTCATGTGGTTATTACAAATCCGGATATGCTTCATTCCGGTATTCTTCCTCATCATACCATCTGGGTAAAGCTCTTTGAAAATCTTAAATTTGTTGTCATAGATGAGGTTCATACTTACAGAGGAATCTTCGGTTCGCATTTCTGCAATCTTCTCCGCAGGCTTGAACGTATATGTAACTTTTACGGATCGAATCCGAAGTTTATATTGTGCAGTGCGACAATTGCTAATCCGAAAGATCATGCCGAAGCTCTTACCGGGCGCAGTATGTTTCTCGTCAACGAGAGCGGTGCGCCTTCGGGTGAAAAGAATTTCATCATTTATAATCCGCCTGTGGTAAATGAAAACCTCGGAATACGCCAGTCGTCAGTAAAACTTTCAGCTGAAATCGCTTCAACATTTATACGCAATAAAATCACGACAATCGTTTTTGCAAAAAGCAGAATCCGCGCCGAAATAATTACAAACTATATCAAGGAAAAAACTCACGCGCGTCTTGCCGCCTACCGCGGCGGTTATCTTCCGGGAGAGCGCAGAGACATCGAACGCAAAATGCGCTCGGGCGAACTCGACGGAATTGTTTCGACGAACGCGCTTGAACTCGGCATAGATATCGGTTCACTTGACGCTGTAATATCAGTCGGATATCCCGGTTCTGTTTCATCGCTTCTTCAGCAGTTCGGCCGCGCGGGACGGAGGAACTCTTCATCGCTTTCGCTTCTTGTTGCTAATTCTTCCGCGCTCGACCAATACATAGCAGAGAATCCCGAATTTCTGACCGGCTTTCCGCCGGAAAACGCTGTAATAAATCCGGACAATCTATTGATTCTTTTGGATCATATCAAATGCGCGGCGTTTGAGCTTCCTTTTTCCGAAAACGAACGTTTCGCGCCGCACATTTCAACTACGAAGGAGATTCTCGATTATCTCGAATCTGAAGGAATACTCAAAAATGCATCAGGCAAATATCACTGGATGAATGCGATTTATCCCGCGAATGAAGTTTCACTTAGAAGCGCGTCGCATGATAATGTGGTTATTGTTGACGCGACTTCGGCAAACAAAGTGATAGGCGAGGTTGATCTTTCGAGCGCGCCGACACTGATACATGACGAGGCGATTTATATTCATCAGGGCAGGCAGTTTTATATTGATAAGCTCGACTGGGAAAGAAGGACCGCTTTCTGTCACGAAACCGATTCTGATTATTATACCGACGCTGAATGCAAGACGGACATTCATGTTCTAGCCGACGACCGCAGTATAAAAAAAGCCTCTTTTGATTTATGTTATGGAGAAATAAACATCCGTGAACAGGCGATGCTTTATAAAAAGATTAAATTCCGGACTCATGAAAATATCGGTTCCGGAAAAATCACGCTTCCTGAGATTGAAATGCACACGTCGAGTTTCTGGATTGATTTCGATGAAGAATATCTTGATTCATTCGGCGGAAAAGCGAACTCAGGCGCGCTTTTATATTCAGTCGGTTACATTCTCAAAAACATTGCGCCCGTGCATTTGTTCTGCGATCCTTCGGATATACGTTCAATAAACATGAGCAAATCTTCATTCAGCCTGAAGCCGGCACTGTTCATTGCCGATTCATCTCCGGGCGGAAGCGGACTCTCCGCAAAACTCTATGACATATTTGATCATGTCGCGCTTTGCGCCTCTGAGCATATCTCGCGCTGTTCATGTAAGGAAGGATGTCCGGGATGCATCGGACCTTCCGCCGGCGGCATCGACGGAGTCAAAAAAATTATATGCGCATTGCTCGGAGACCTTGCTTCGGCATCTTCTGAACAGGCGGATGTTCTTCACTAATTAATTATTGACGTATTTATGCAAATATGATTATTCTGCCGAAAATAAAAAATATTCAAGCGGGGTGATGACGGCATGTTGTCTCATAATCCTGCTCATTTATACTGGGTATATCTAAAGCCGGTTGAAGGCAGAAAACATTTCTCGGAATATTATCTTAAAAATGAATTCATGGAAGATATATTCGCAAAAGCTAATTTTAAATATGAGAATGGGAGGTCTGTCAAAAAATGAAAAAGAAATTATCTTTTATAATTCTGCAATTACTAATATTGATATTTGCCACATCGTGCACAGCGAAATGGAGCGGAGAAGTAAGCTTCGTTGTTGAGGGCACAATTTCAGATGTTGACATATCTTATCACACAAGAGAGTTTATTGATAATTTGGATTCGGTATCTTTACCATGGTATTCAGGTACTATTTCTGCTGAAGCGGATGATGAATCAACAAATTCATGTATGATTGAAGTAACCAATAACACAACAGACACATCGCCGATAACTGTTAAAATATTTGTGGACGGCGAACTTCGCGCGGAAGAAACAGGTTCAGGTGCATATTGTACTGTTTCTACAGGTTATAGGATTGATGAAGAGGAATGATGAAGAAAAAATATGTGCTGGGAATCTTTCAATTTATATTGTTGTTATCAACATCCTCGTGTGAATGCAAATGGAATGGTGAAGTATCATTTGCTGTGGAGGGTACTATTTCTGATGTTGATATTGAGTATTCTACAAGCGAGGTTTATGAGAATTTGGTTTCTGCTTCACTGCCGTGGTATTCTGAAAATATATCCGCGCATGCGGAAGATCAGGAATACGAAGATTGTTATATCAGCGTAAAGAATAACACAGCAGACACATCGCCGATAACTGTTAAGATTTATGTGGACGGCGAGCTTCGCGCGGAAGAAACAGGTTCGGGCGCGAATTGTACGGTTTCTACAGGTTATACGATTGATGAGTTTGAATAATAAATAATGGAGTATTAATTATGTCTCAGTTCTTAAAGAATATATTTAAATGTATGTTTGTTTTTATGTTATTGGTTCTCACCGTGCGAGATATCCGCGCGGAAGAGACTGCGGCGCCTGAAGAAAACAAAACTTTTTCATTTACGCTTTATCCGTGTCCTCTTCCGTTTCGATGGTTTTCTGCTGAGGCGGAATATGCTTTCAGTAATAACTTCACACTTGCTATAGAGGGCAAGTATTGGGATTACTACGAAACGGATGAAAGATATGACTGGAAATGGAAAAGACTCGAAACGAGTTTGGGGATAAGAGGTTATGCGCAAAAAGCAATGGAAGGAATTTTTGCCGGTATATACCTGAATTATCTTTATCTTGATCTTGAGCTTGATGACCGTTATTTTGAAGAAATTAGCGGCCAAGCCAAGTTTAAAACATTCGGAGCAACAGGCTGGATAGGGTATAAATGGATTATATCAAACGCCGTTTTAGAAGTTTCAACCGGTGTTACTTATTATGCGTTGGGTAACGCAGAGCTTACTGTTAATGATTCATATACTAACGAAACATATAAAGAAACTTCTCCTTTGAAACTGGGACTTTGCTGGTCGGGTATCGGTTTGGGATTAGGAATAGCTTTTTGACGGCTGCAGTCTTTTTAATAATGACTCCGAATAATGAAATTATAATGGAGCAATAATTATGCCGCAGATTTTTCGGAATATTATTAAGTGCGTGTTTGTTTTTGTGATTCTGTTTCTCTGCCCACGGGATATTTATGCTGAAGAGACTGCGTCGCCTGAAGAAACATATACTTTTTCGTTTACGGTTTATCCGTGTCTTCTTCCTATGTGGTGGTTATCTGCCGAAGGAGAATATGCTTTCAGTGAGAAGTTTTCAATTGCGCTTGAGGGCAAGTACTGGGACTATCACGATACCGACGGCAGAAATGAATGGAAATGGAAAAGACTTGAGACAAGCATAGGGATAAGAGGATACTATAATAAAGTTCTTGAAGGGTTTTTTGTAGGCGCTTATCTGAATTATCTATACGTTGATGTAGAACTTGACGATCATTATTTTGATTCTATGAAAGGACACCGTTCCTTTAAGACTTTAGGAACAACTGCCTGGATCGGTTATAAATGGAATATCTCCGGAGGTATCATTGAAGTTTCAACAGGCTTGTCCTATTATGTTCCGGTCAAAACACGGATCAATGTTTCGGATGAAATATACGGCAGAACATATACTAAAGAACTTCCAGAGCAGTTAGGTCTGCTGGGGCTTGTATGGCCGGGTGTAGGTTTGGGAATAGGAATGTACTTTTAAAGGCGCGGAATTTTGCAATCTGATGGACATAACACAAAAACTGAAACTTTACACTAAAACAGCTCAGCCGGCGCGCGAGAGCAAAGAATTCGACGCGTCTTCGATTGGTTTTCATGCCGTCAGCGGCGAGTCGGGAAATATTATCCGAAAAGAATCTTTCTTTTCTTTTGATGATATAAAGATAGAAGAAAATTCGTTCAAGAATTCATTGAAAGCTTATCTTTCGATGAACGGATTTGACGAATCGATTGAACTGCATGAAATTCTGTTTTTGGATCTCGAAACAACTTCTCTTTCAATTGCAGCCGGTTCTATACCGTTTCTTACGGGATTCGCTTACTTCGATTCGGACACGCTGATAGTCGAACAGATTTTTATTGAAGATATTTCTAGAGAGAAAAATTATCTCGAATATCTTCTTCCTTTTTTTGCGAATGCGAAGGCTGTTGCAACTTTTAACGGCGCGTCATACGATGTGCCGTTAATAAAAAACCGTTACATGCTCAACCGCGTCTATGGATTTCCGATGAAGATACCGGTAATCGATATTCTGATTCCCGTACGGCGGATTTTTAAAAAGCTGTATGAATCGCTGTCTCTCGGTTCACTCGAAAAGAACATTTTAGGTTTTGAACGTATAGATGATATTCCGGGATTTCTGATTCCTGATGTTTATTTTTCGTTTCAAAGAACCGGCGAAACAGACCGCATCGCTTCTGTCGCCGAGCATAACGCGGTCGATATCGTTTCGATGATTCGCGTTTTCGGCATTGTCTCATCGATTTATGAATCCGCATCAAAACGCGAGTTTTCGATTATTGATGAAGCCCATATGAAAAATCTTGCGTCATCATTGTTTGCTAAAGATATTGATTTGTTTCTCGATATGGCCGATTTTCTCGGAGACTCTATTCTTGATGATGAAAATCTTTTTAACAAGTTTTCGATCGCGCTCAAGCGCGAAAATGATTATGAGAAAGCCGCCGAATACTGGAAGAGCCGTTTGACGCTTTTTTCTCTGAATGAGCTGGCGAAATACGAAGAGCATAGAACGGCGGATTTAACGAAGGCGCTTGAATATTCCGATACAGCAATGAGTCTTGTTAATAAAAATATATATTCCGAAAAGGGCGAAGAAATCAAAAATCCCCTGCGCTGGAAAGAAAATTTTGAAAAACGCATAACAAGACTTAAAAAGAAAATAAGTAATCAGACTTCGTAGATTTCCCAGGCTTTTTTATCTATTACAAGATTGTCATCCCAATTCGCAAGCCCCGCTTTTTTTAAGCGGGCGAGCATCCTCGAAAATGTTTCGGGAATGGTGCCTATTGCCGAAGCCGCGTCTTTTTTGCTCATCGAAATTTCGTATTGTTCTTTTATGCCGTAGTTTTCTTTAATGAAACTGAAAAATCTTTCTTCGACGTCCATTGCCGAAAGAAAAAGAATTCTTTCATTCAGGTATCTGAGTTTTTTGATCAGAATTCCGAAAAAATCCGCCGAGAAATCGCTTTCGCGCAGAAGCAGAAGAAAATTTTCTTTTCTGATTGATATTACTTCGCACTCTTCAATAGCGACACAGCTCGCCGGATAAGCGCGGCTTTCAAAGATTATCACTTCGCCGAATATCTCGTCCTGAGATATAATTTTTACGGTAACTTCCTTCCCGTCGCGGCTGTTTTTGAATACGCGGGCTTTTCCGCTTTTCATAAGATAAAAAAAATCGCCTTCGTCGCCTTCATGAAAAACATATTCACCGGATTTGACTTTTTTGACGGTGCACGCGCCCGCGATACGCGATGCGGAAATTCCGGAAAGGCTTGAAAATAATTCTGTTTTTTTCAGTTCGTTTTCTATGCTCATGTTGACCTGAATCAATTACGTTTTTTGAAAGAGTAGTATATTTAATTATAACAGGTTATACTTAATCAAGCAGAATACGGAGGAAAAATGAAAAGAAATATTATCAGAATCGACAGGGAAAAATGTAACGGATGCGGCGTATGTGTTCCGGACTGCCCGGAAGGCGCGATTCAGCTGATTGACGGAAAAGCGGCGCTTGTGAGCGATCTTTTCTGCGACGGTTTGGGAGCATGCATCAAGCAGTGTCCGCAGGGTGCCATAGAAATAGAAGAAAGAGAAGCTGAAGCATATAATGAAAAACTTGTAATGGAAAACGTTGTAAAGCAGGGTGCAGGTGTAATAAAAGCGCACATGAAACATCTTAAAGACCATGCTCAGGATGATTTTCTTGCTGAGGCTGTAGAATATCTGAATGAACACAATATTCCGGTTCCTGATCTTTCAAATGAAGAAAAACCATGCTGTCCTGGATCAATGATGCGCGACAGACGCGGCGAAAAAGCTCCTTCTCAGGTTAATGTTTCAGCTTCTTCCGAGCTCAGACAATGGCCGGTTCAGCTTAAGCTTTTGAATCCGAACGCGCCTTTTTTCAAAAATGCCGATCTTGTCATCGCTGCCGACTGTGTTCCTTTTGCTTACAGCAATTTTCATTCCAGATTCCTTAAGGATAAAATTCTGGTTATATTATGCCCGAAGCTTGACCCGTATCAGGAAGAATATCTTGATAAGCTTGCTTCTATAATAAAGAACAATGATATTAAGTCTATTACAGCTGTGCGCATGCAGGTTCCGTGCTGCGGAGGAATAAACTATTATATTGAAAAGGCTCTTGAAAAAGCAGGACGGAGCATGGCAATCAGGGAATATGTGATTTCCCTGGAAGGTGAAATTCTTTAAAAATTACCTGAATAAAGTGAAAATCGTTTATGTAAAGGGCAAAAATCAGGTTTTTGCCCTTTATGATTAATTTAACATAAATTGAAAAGTTCTTGAAAATTTTAGCCTCTAAAATAATAGAACGTTATAATAAATTTTAGAGGTGAATTATGAGCGCGTCCCGAAGAGGATTATTCGCGAAGCTGAAATACAGATTTGACAATTTTATGTCAAAAGGCGGTCTTTCGGTTTTTTCCGCACTTATGCTGGTTTTCTTTTTGTCGTTTCTTCTCATGGCAGCAGTCAGATTTCTTGTAAACTCGCTTTCGCCTGACAACGGTTTTGATTCATTCTGGGCGCAGGCATGGCGTTCATTTCTTCAGATTGCAGATGCCGGATGTCTCGGTGAAGATACTGATTACGGTGTTTTCAACAAGGGAGTCGGTGTTCTTACAATATTCGTCGGATTGATCTTGTTCTCGAGTTTGGTAGCTTTTATTACAAGTCAGTTTGAAGCTAAGCTTGACGAGCTCAAAAAAGGGAAAAGCTCCATAATCGAAAAAAATCATACTCTGATTTTAGGTTTCGGCGACAGAGTTCTTGAAATAATCAGGGAGCTTGTTATTGCCAATGAATCCGAGCGTTCGGCTACTGTTGCGGTTCTCTCTGCAAGAGAAAAGGACGAAATGGATGATTTTTTCCGTGAGCGTTTAACCGATAGAAAAACTACAAAGCTTGTAACACGTTCGGGATCGACTTCAAGCATCAGCACTCTTGACAGAATGGCTGTTAAGTATGCCAAGTCGGTCATTATTCTTAACGACGCTCAGGTCGATGACGACAGTCATTCAAAAGAACTTGCAGATTCACGTGTTCTTAAAACGATCATGGCAGTTGTTGCATGTACAGGTGAAGACAATATTCCTCCTATTGCCGCAGAAATTCACTTAGAGTCAAAACGCGCTCTTGCAAAAAATATATCTCCGAATGTAACGATTATAGATGAGCATTCTTTGTTGGCAAAACTGATGGTTCAGACATCAAGAATCTCCGGTCTTGCGCAGGTTTATGATAATCTTGTAGGATTTGACGGATGCGAATTCTATTTTTATCAGCCTGAAGGCGGCTTTTCCGGTATAACATATCGTGATCTGATTTTTCATTTCAGTGTATGTTCTGTTCTCGGTATCCGCAAAAAAGACGGTACGGTATGCCTGAATCCGCTTCCTTCTACTGTCCTCGAAGAAGGCGATGAAGCAATACTTGTGGCCGAAGACGATTCAACTATCAAGTATCTCAAGAAAAAGGTCGAGGTTCCTGCAGTTGATGCGAAACCTGCCGCTTCCCAGAAAAAGAATATTGAGAATCAGCTGATTGTCGGATGGAGTATCAAGACTCCGATTATCATAGACGAATACAGCAATTATCTTGTTGAAGGTTCTATGATAGATGTTGTTGTAGAGGAAATTTCTGATGAAATCAAATCGGAATTTGATGCAGTTAAGGAGAAACATTCTTCTATAAAAATGAATCTTATCGAGGCAGATATTCATGATTCTAAGGTTATCGAAAATCTCCGTCCCGAGAATTATGATAACGTGATCTTGCTGTCAGGTGACGGCGGCGATGCGGAAGTAAGAGATTCGGAGACTATTGCCCAGCTTCTCGGTTTCAGACATTATTTTAAGAATCTTGCGAAAAAAGATATCAAAACTCAATTGATAACTGAAGTTGCGGATTCCGACAATATCGATCTCATAAAAGAAGTCGGAGTTAAGGACTTCCTCATTTCGAATCAGTTCATTTCGAAGATTTACGCTCAGATTTCTGAAGAACCGGCAGTTTATGATATCTATGATGATCTATTTAAAGCCGAAGGAAGTGAAGTCTATATTAAACCGGCTGATTATTTCTTTTCAAGCTTTCCGGTTGAAATTTCTTTTGCGGAAATTTGCGAAGCTGCGATCATGCGCAATGAAACATGTTTCGGTGTAAGACTCGCAAAAGAAGAAGATGATGCATCCAAGAACTACGGAATATATGTGAATCCTGAGAAAAGCCAGAAGTTCACAATAACAAAAAATGACTGGCTAATAACTCTCGCTGAAGATGAGTCATGATATTAAAGAAAGGCGGTCAGTGACCGCCTTTCTTTATGAAAAAAGTTCAAAAAAAAGTACTTGCCGATATTCAATTTAAAATCGACATATCCATTCAATATGACTGAATCTTTGACGGAGTGTTTTGATGAAAGAAATTGGAAAGAAAAGAGATTCAGATTTCCGTTTTCAGGGAAGGCTTCAGCCTGAATTAAGCGGATTGCGCTGGAAACTGGCAAAAATTCTCTTTTCACGTGCGGAACTTGACGAAGATGCTGTTTCTCTGCTGAATGAATATAGTGAAAAAGGCGCTGTAGTCATCGCGTCTCATGAAAGTTCAAATTTTGCTCTGCTTATGATTCAATCCGTGCTCTCTAAAGCCGGAGTTAAAAATCTTGATTTTGCTCTCGAATATAATCCCATAGTACTGCAGTCGTTTTCCTATATTTTCGGAAGAATAATGATGTGGGTAAAACGTACTCTTTTCCGCAGAAAATATCCGAATGTTTATGAAACTGACTATATCAAAAATCTTCTCCTTGAAAAAAGGGGAGTATTGTTTTCAATGCTTTCGAGGAAATTTTTCCTTAAACGTTATGTCGAATCCAAATATGATACCATCCTTTATCTGATACGTCTTCAGCGCTCACTTCCTTTTCCTATATTTATTATGCCTGAAATCATTTTCTGGAACAGAAATCCCGAGCGTACAAATCAGTTTGTTCCGACACCTCCGGCAACAGGCAACCGTTTCTTTTTTCTCAATCTTGTTTCGCAGGCAACTCCTTCCTATATTAAATTTTTGAAGCCGGTTTCTCTTGCCGAAGAACTTGAAAAGTTCAAAGAATTTTCAGACGAGAAATGCGCTAAAATGATCAGGCAGAATATTCTTGAATACATGCAGAAACATAAAAGAATAGTTCTAGGCCCCGTTCTGCGAAGCAGAAATGAAATTGCTGAAAAAGTTCTGTATCATGAAAACGTAATCAAAACGGCCGAAGAAGTTTCCAGAGAGGATAATATTCCACTTCGCCGTCTCAAGGGCAGGGCTTTTAAATATTTCAGCGAGATAGCTGCTGATTTTTCAATAGTTTATATTAAGATTTTTGAGCGCACAATCGATCTGATTTTCAAAAAAATATTTTCGGGCATTGTGTGCGATGCCGAATCCATTGCCCGTCTTAAAGAAGCCGCAGAGAGAGGCCCGCTTGTTCTGACGCCGTGTCATAAGAGTCACATGGATTATATGATTCTTTCATACATCTGCTACAAGAACAAGATTACGCTTCCTCATATAGCAGCAGGAGTTAATCTTTCATTTTTCCCTATGGGGACGATTTTCAGGCACTCCGGCGCATTTTTTATCAGACGAACGTTCAAAGGCAAAAAACTCTATACTTCGGTATTTAAGCAGTATCTCAAGACTCTTGTTGCAGATTCTTATCTTCTTGAATTTTTTGTTGAAGGCGGAAGAACAAGAACCGGCAGACTTGTTTTCCCTAAAATGGGAATCATCAATTATCTCGTTGAAGCGATTGATGAAAACTATAATAAGGATCTGATATTTCTTCCGATATCAATCAACTACGACAGGGTTCCCGAAGAATCTTCATATATAAAGGAACTGCGCGGCAAGACGAAAAAGAGAGAATCAGTCGGAAGTGTAATCAAGGGCGGTTCAATTCTTTCGAAAGATCATGGAAAAGTATATGTAAGTGTTGCAGAGGCTTTTACGCTTAAAGAGGTGGAGTCAGCAGGTTTTAAAGATGATCAGCGTGTCGAAGAAATCGGCTATAGAATTATCAGCGGAATATATTCCGTGACGTCGGTGACTCCGGTTGCATTAGTTACCGCGCCTATGCTTATGATGGCTATACGCGGATTTACCCGAAAGGATCTTCTACGCAATGTATTTTTGTTCCATGAATATCTTGCTTTTACCGGGGCATTTTTTTCGGATACGACCCGCGACAAAAAAAATATAAATGAAATATTTGAGTATGCTGTTAATTTGTTTGTAAAAGAAAAATTCATAGATAAACTTCGCTATGATGAGCGAGAATCTTCCGAAGATTTTTTTGTAATTAAAACCGAAGCCCGAACCGCCTTGTCTTTTTATAAAAACAGCATTGCTCATTTTTCGCTGGATATTTCAATGATATGCGCCTCGCTTCTTGTGCTGAAGAACAAACTTCAGATTATTACAGTAGAGGATATTGAAGTTAAGATTGATTTTTTAAAGAATCTTATATCAAAGGAATACCTTATCAGATACGGCTTTGATGAGATTTCGGAAAAGATAAACGGCATCATCGAAGGTTTTCTCATTCCCAAAAATTTCATTAAAGCGAAAGACGGCGGTTTTGTGATATCAGAGGAAAGTATTCAGGATATCGTGTTTTTTGCACGCGGAATTCAGGATGTTCTTGAATCATATTTTGCTTCTTGCGGTGCGGTTGCCGATATTCCATCCGACGCAATTAGTTCAAAGGATATCATGACGGCTGTCAGAAAATACGGAATTTCTCTTTATCATACGGAAAAAACGCGTGCACCGGAATCTCTGTCACAGCCGAATTATAATAATTCCCTGAAAAAGCTTTCGGAATACGGTTTTATAAAAGAATTTCAGGATGATAAAAAAGGTTCTTATTATAAAATAATGAAAAAAGCTTCTGTAAAAAATCTAAAAGATAAGATTGAACATTTTGTTAACGCTCTCAAGTAAGCATGTGCTGATATTGGAATAGAATATGAAAGGATTGGTGTATTTTAATCATTTTCTCGGGCTGTTTTTCTTTTCCGGTTCGCTTGCTTGTTTTTTTTACGGATTGAAACTGATATTTTCGAATCCGCGAAACAGCGGGATATATTTTTGCGGAAGTATTTTTATAGTTTCCGCATTTCTTTTTTTTGAACACTACCTTTCAAGTTATATGAATATTCCTGCGAATTTTTCTGAGTTGAATTTTATAACCGTATTTAGTCTGTTTTCAAAGAATTTAAAGTATGTAATCGGACCTTTAAATTTTCTTTTTTATAAAAATATCACTTCAAAAAAATCAAATCTGCTTTCAAGTTTTTTTCATTTTATCCCTTTTATCATAATATTCATTTTGATATTATTTGCGATGTATTATAATCCTTTTTTTTTAAAATACTTCATTGATTTTAACACACTTGTTAAGTTATCTGAAATTATTTCATTTATTCATATGGCGGTATATTTTGCCTATATCAGTATTGAAGTTTTCAGATGCCGTAAATATTATACCAGCAGTCTCAATAGGATTCTTGTTAATTTTTCTAAAATATTGATTATGATATTTGCTGTAATATGTTTTCTTCCTGTTTTTTGGTATTACGGAGCAAAGTTTGTTGAGGATGCTGTACTCTTTCTGATTGTATCGGTTTTGCTTATTATGATTTATGTTCCCGCTTTTGATGTTTATGTTTTTGTTGCTGCCGGAAAGGAAATTGCCAAGGCTCAGTATTCCAAATCGCATCTTTCTTCGGTAAATCTCGAAGATCTTGGGAATAAACTCGAATCAATTATGCAGGATGAAAAAATATTTTGCGACGAAGATCTTACTC
Organism: Spirochaetota bacterium; assembly: GCA_029554345.1. GTDB lineage: Bacteria > Spirochaetota > UBA4802 > UBA4802 > JAFGJZ01 > JAKJGA01. The sequence continues at coordinate 24,164 of JAKPJF010000016.1, forward strand.
TTAAACGTCTTGCGGATAATCTCAATGTCACTTCACATCAGCTTTCTGAATTCTTAAATGTTAAGATAGGCAAAAGCTTTAAATCTTATGTTAACGGGTATAGAATCCGCGAAGCTCTTTTTCTTATAGAATCCGGCAGAAATAGAAACATTCTGAATATCGCATTTTCATCAGGTTTTAATTCCAAGACGGCATTTTATAAGGCATTTATAGAAGAGACAGGCGTAACTCCGACTGAGTACCGTAAAAAACAAATAAAACTTAGTATAAATAAACTCATTTAAAAAGTCCGTGTTTATAAACGCGGTCGATTTTAGAAAGTTTGTATGATATTTTTCCTGATAAATAGGAGGATAAATGAAACTTTTTAAAAGAGAATACTACCTTGATAATTTACGGGCAATGCTGGTTCTTCTCGTAATATTTCATCATTCGGCTGAGGCATATACATCTGGAAGTGAAGCCTGGCCTGTGCGGGATGCTTCTTCACTGATAAACGGAATAGAAATATTTTCAACAGTGAATGCAGCATTTTTCATGGGGCTGCTTTTTTTTATTTCCGGATTTGTAATTCCCGGAGCATATAAAAAATACGGACCAAAACCATTTTTATTTTCAAAAATAAGGCGTCTGCTTATTCCGTTTTGCGTGTTTGCGCTATTTGTCTTCATTCCTATAAATTACGCATTCGGCAGTTTTGATAATATCAGTTCTTATGCCTCATATCTTATAACAAGCGACGGAATTCAGTCATTTACCGGACATTTGTGGTTTGTCTTGCATCTTTTTATTTACAGTATTGCATATCTGTTTTATGAAATGATTGTTTCTCGTAAAAATAATTCGAAAATACAATGGGTAATCCCCAAGAAGAGAATACCGGCAAGAAAGTTTTTTGTTGGTGCGATGCTTTTTATCGGATTGATTTCGGCGGTGACGTTTTTCGTAAGAATATATTTTCAGATTAATATGTGGATAGTGTTTCTTCATGCCGTTAGAGTTGAACCTGCTCATATTGTTCAATATCTGTCATTTTTTGTTGCAGGAGTTGTATTCTCGAAAAAGCAAATATTTGAAAGAATAAGCGATAAAACGTTCTTTGCATGTTCTGTTATAGGTTTTGCGCTATTTTCTCTAAGTTATGTGTTTAATTTTAGTTTTAATATTGCCGGTTTCGGAGTGTTCCGTTATACGATACTTAATATTTTTGGAGCTTTCTGGCATCCTATATGGGAAAACTTACTAGCAGTTTTTTTCGGGATCGGATTAATATATATTTTTAAGCGTAAGATAAATTCTGATTCTAAAATATGGAAATATTTAAGCTTGAACTCTTACGGAGTTTATATTCTTCATGTGATACCTTTGGTCGGAATCCAGATGGCGCTTATGAAAACCGGTTTTGATCCATTATTTAAATTTTTATTTGCTTCAACGGTTACGGCAGTAACATGTTATTTCGATATTTGGCTTTTAAGAAAAATCAGAATTATAAAGGATTACATTTGATGATTTTAGAAAATACGCGTCTTAAATTTTTTCATGCAGAAAAAATATTTATAGTTCTCTTTATTGTCTTTCTGCAATTGACGGATTCTCTTAACGCACAGGTCTTGCATTCGCAGGAAATGAATCTGACTACAAGTACTGATGTTGAATTAAAAGCATCTTATTCGCATGAGATTACAGTTCCGTTTCTGAATTCGCCGAATGTTCTTTTTGAAAATAATGAAATCAATTTTGATTTCAGCACATTTCTATCTCCTGTATCCGCTGGCTTGGAAATTGAAACTGTATTCAGACCGATTGCACTTTTAGAATTTTCTACCGGCATAGAAATTGGAAGCGGATGGAATTCGCGTTTTGTCAGAGGGCTTGCAATTAATGAGCCCTCCGGCTCTTATGATAATTATTTTAATAATAAAACACTAAAGGGAATTGTTCATAAGGAAAAGGCCGGTGCGGCATTTCAATTCGATGTCGGTGCTGTTATTCCGGGAGAATGGACACATGTTGTTTTTAGATCATATCATCAATATTATTATAAGGCGTTTACCGCTGCGTCAAAAAATGAATCATGGCTGTGGGAAGCCGATGATGGTGAGAACAGAAACGGGACTCACTATTATATACAGAATGTTCTTGGATACAAGATGCCGTTGATGATGGAGTTTTTCGGATTGATGATTGAGGCTGAACGAAGTTATTACGATACCGCAAATGGTGATCCATCAGGTGAAAATATTTGGAACTATACCGCGTCATGTATTATGGGTTTTCGCTCCGGCGAAAACACGAAATTTAATCTTATAACTCAATTCAGGAGTGTACGTAACTATACCGAAGAAACAGAAGAATATGATTACTATCGGTCACGTGTAATCAATCCGGACAAATCTCGCAAATGGGAATTTTACAGGATTATTTTAAATATGACTTATGAATTTTAATTTTTACGGTGTTTTTTTCTATAATCTTTCGGCGAGATCTTTTCGGAAGATTTAAAGCATCTGTTGAAGTGTGAAAGATTTCCGAATCCGACGGCGAAGGATATTTCAATTATCTTGGCGTCTGTTTCTGCGAGCAGACGCTTAGCTTCCGTCATTCTTAAGGCATTAAGATATTGCGGAAATGATAATCCGGAAATATTCTTTATATTTTTTGATATCTTAGTTACGTCCGTGTTTGATAATTCAGCTGTTTTTTCGACAGAGAGTTCCGGATTGGTGTAATTATCTGCGATGATGCGGAAAATATTTCCGTGATCGGTTGAAATGTTTTTCTTAAATTCAATTTTCTTATAGTCGATAAAAACGGGTTTTATTTTTTTAGAAAATACTGTTTTGCGGATAACAGCGACAATGATGAAATAAATTATTACAGATAATGAAAATATAAACCACATTTTTTTAGCGGATTTATAGAATGTAATTCCGCTAATTTTTATTTCATCCCACCGGTTGAATCCGAAACTCTCAGCATTTTCGATATTCACTGCCGAAACTTTTCCGAAATCCGGTATAATTTTTTTGTCAAAAGGCTCCAAGCCGTTAACTTCATACCACCATTTTTCAATACGGAATTCTGACAAAGGTATATTAAATGATTTTAGACCCGGTGTAACCGGAATTTCTTTAATCAGATAAATGCTAGATAGAGGGTTTGTACTGTAGCTGAAATTGTCGATGAAGCAGATAAGAATAAAACGGATTTTTTCGGACTTTGCAGAACTGATTTTTATTTTCACTAAGTTATAATCAGAAAGATTTAAATATTCGCCTGATGAAATCTGCAGTCCCGCGTAAGGAGTTCTGAATCCTTCGCGCAGAGTATATTTCATGGAAATTGAACCGGTGACAGAAGAAAAGGAATCAATGGAAGAATTACCTTTTTCCGCATAATCAGAAAACGCAGCATGCCGGAACTTGTCATTCGGGAAAATTGTAAGCGGAGAAATCTTGAGAGAATAAAATAATAAAATGCCGGCTGAAATTATCGGCAAAGATGCAATCGCTGAAATTTTAATTAATCCGGATTTCATTGATGTCATTGATGTTCTATTTGTCGGGATTTGAAAGCATTTTTTGAAAAATTATAAATGCAAAGTTTTTTTTGAAAAATGCGGAGAAATAAATCTCCGGAATCTGAGAATTAAGCAAAGGAGAAAACAATGAATAAGACAAAAATTGTTTTTATTGTATCAATGCTTTTTATCTGCTGCAATGCATCTGACGATAAGAGAGATCCGGATACTGATATATCCCGAAACGGGCCGTATGATGTAAGCGGCGACCCTTCGCCAAAAATGGATCTGTCATCGAAAAGTATTTACGGTTTTTCTCAAACTGCAAACGGCAGTGAGGACTCGCAGGTTTACAGTCTATCTCCGGATATAAATATGAGGGCATGGCAGAAATGGGAAACAGCCGGTATAAAAGAGTCTCAATTTAACAAAGTATATATTGCCAAATGCCGTTCGAAGAAAATATTATTTGTCGCCGGAGGAACAGCTTCTGTTGTTTTTGAGACTGAAGCTGCGGATAGAAATACTTTTTTAGACTGGATAACTCGTGATTCATACGGAAAACCGGTTCTTCACAGTGAAATAGTACCTAATGCCTACCGGGTGTCGATGGCCAATCCGTCATACCGTGAATATCTTGTTAAAGTAATGAAAGTTCAGATTGATGCAGGAGTTGACGGACTGTTTCTAGATGAGGCCAATTCCGGCGGATATAACGGGGGGCCTTCGCATAATTTCAATGGAAATGAAGGGTATGACGACTATTCCATTGCCGATTTTAACCGTTATCTCATAAATAAATATCCTTCATACAGTGAAGCAGACTGGAAAAAAAAGTTCGGAATGACTGATGATAATATAATCCGAAGAGATATTGCCTATGATGATCTGGAATATAATTTCAATTACAGGAAGTATTTGTCTCAAAAAGGATTCTCAGATTATCCGCGTGATTCTGCTAATCCTCTTGCGAAGGAATGGGGCTTCCCTTTGGCAAACCGAATTGATGTTGCTGATGATTCATTTTCTTCATCCTATATGGTGCTTTACTGGAAAGAGATAGTAATTGCTCTCAGGGAGTATGCGCGGAGCAGATATTCAAAAGAAATAATTATTACTTCAAACGGCATTTTCCCTTTCACGGATTTCAACAGTCTGGGTCTTTATAATTATAATAATGACGATAATGGAAAAGAGGCTGATTATGTTCCGTTTGCGTCAGGTAAGCTGAATGGTTCAAAATCGCTGAAGAGCGTTTATCTCGGCATGTATGAAAGAAGCAGAAAGACTTCGGGAAATGTTCCTCTTGTTCTTTTTATCGACTGGCCGTGTGAGATGATGAGTAATTACTACAAGCTTTCCATGGAACAGAAAAAGGACTATTGGCGGATATACGCCGCGGAAGCATATTCATGCGGATTATATTTCGCCTTTCACCTGCGGACGGTTATGCCGGGAGATCCGACATCAACGGATTCCGGAATTCTTGATTTTCTTAAAGATTATTCATCATTTTACAGAACGAATCATGCGGTATATGAGAAAAGTGTAAATACTTCTTTGAGTGCGGATATTGATAGAAAGGGAGTAATGTATAATGTTACTGAAAGTTCCGATAAGAATAAATACTACGTTCATCTTGTTAATCATAACTATTCCTCGACGATTTCTGAACAGAAAAACATTGCCGTGTCATTTGATCCGGGTTTTGTCCCGTCTAAAATTAGTTCGCTGAGCCCGGACGGAAACGCGGATGTTTCAATTCCGTTTACGAAATCGGGCGGATCTATTTCTCTTACAGTGCCTGAACTTCAGCATTATAAAGTTATAGTTGTTGAGAAATGATTATGGACGGGGAGGTTTCTGAATGAATCTCCCCCCGTTTTCTTCCTTAATTTGCTTGTTCGAAAATTTCATAAAGATAATATCTTTCTTTAAGTGCAGGATTTTCTTTAAGTGCAAGCATGTTCAGAATTGCGAGTTTTTCGTTAATGGAATCAATGTCAATGGTATTGGATTCGTTCATAGTAATAGGGGAATTTTTACCGCACGAAGAATATTCTACGCTTCCGTCATCTACTGCGAATCTAACCGGTAAACCGTGTGTACGGCATATTACGGGGCGGAATTCATAAATTGAACACAGACCGCTTTTTAAGAAAAAGCAGCTTCCGCGGTCTTTGTTTGCGCTGCATTCCGGAAGATTTAATATTTTTCCTTTAAGAGCGGCAAATTCCCCCGCGCCGATTGTGAAATTGACACAGCATTCATCGCAGCCCGCACGGCAGACTATTGAATCTCCGTGAATACTTTTGACATGAGTGCAGAGAACTTCAATCTGCGCAATAAGTGTCTGATAAAGATGTGAAATATCCATATAATACTTCTGAAATAACACCGTTAATTTACAAGAAATTAAAAAAATGCCGTAAAACTGTTTGACTTAAAATCTCTGAAAACTGTTCATAAATTAGTAAAATCAAATTTCGGAGCAATCTTATGGATTCTAGTATGATTCTCAACATTTTCCAGGGTATAAAAACAATGGGAATGTCTTTTTCTCACGATCCGCAGATGGCAATTGCCAGAATCGGATTGATACTTCTCGGTATGCTTCTGATATACCTCGGTAAAAAAGGTATACTTGAGCCTCTTTTGATGATTCCAATGGGTCTTGGTATGGCCACTGTTAATGCGGCGGTTATGATGTTTGATCCGCTTGGACTTCACGGCGGAATGGGAACTTTGTTTCTTGAGCCTCAGGCCGGAAGCGCTCTATCAAGTACTTTTCAGGCTGCCGGAGACACCGCAGCTCTTGCGGCGAATGCCGCTGCCAGTTCAGATATAATGTATATTATGGGTATCGACTGGCTTCAGCCGATTTACACTTTTACATTCGGTAATGGTCTTATCGCGTGTCTGGTTTTCATGGGTATAGGCTCTTTACTTGATGTAGGATTTATCCTCAGAAGACCTTTCTTGAGCATGCTTATAGCTCTTTTCGCTGAGCTAGGTACGATTATGACTCTTCCGATTGCCCAGGCATTCGGATTTACTGCGAAAGAAGCTGCTGCGATATCAATTGTAGGCGGTGCAGACGGACCGATGGTTCTTTTCACATCGCTACAGCTCGCTCCTCATCTTTTTGTTCCGATTGCTGTTGTAGCTTATCTCTATCTGGGACTTGCCTATGGAGGATATCCGTATCTAGTGAAGCTTCTTATTCCTAAAAAGCTTATGCAGGTTCCTGTCGGTCAGCTCAAAAAGGAAAGAGAAATATCATCCGGCGAAAAACTTCTTTTTGCTGTTGTTATATGTATTCTTCTTTCGTTCCTTCTTCCGGTTGCGGCGCCTCTTATATTCTCGCTTTTCTTCGGTGTAGTAATAAGAGAATCCGGAATCAAAGTTTTCCATGATCTTTTAAGCGGTCCGGTTCTTTATATTGCGACAATGTTCCTTGGAATGATTCTCGGAATTCTTTGCGAAGCAAATACCATTATGGATAAGAAAGTTCTTCCTCTTCTTCTTCTTGGTATGCTTTCTCTTCTTATTTCCGGTGTGGGCGGAATTATCGGCGGTTATGTTGCTTATTTCATTTCAGGTAAAAAATATAATCCTGTCATCGGTATTGCCGGAGTCAGCTGTGTTCCGACAACCGCTAAAGTTGCCCAGAAGATTGTTTCTAAGGCAAAACCCGGTCTCATCGTTATGCCTGAAGCTCTCGGTGCGAACGTCAGCGGTGTAATAACAACTGCCATTATTGCAGGTATATTCTGCAGTATGCTGAGCAAGTGAGGTAAATATGAAAGGTTTAGACATATCATTGATGACATATCTTATCACTATTATCATAGCGATGAGTGTTGCTGTTCTTCTTAAGGGACTTGATAATCTTCTTGTTCTCTTTTCAAAATGGTTTCCTCATGAAGAGCATCATTCGGATGATGATGCTCCTGTTCAGGCTGATGAATCTCTTGCAGAGCAGGCAATAGCCATTGCCGCGGCTCACGCGAAGGAGAAATAATGGCCGAAAAGATCAAGTTTGAAAACGGAAAAGTAACCGTTCCTGATAATCCCGTACTTCTTTTTATTGAGGGCGATGGAATAGGTCCCGACATCTGGCGCGCGTCGAAACTAGTTTTTGACGCCGCTGTTGAAAAAGCTTACGGCGGAAAACGCAAAGTCGAATGGATGGAAGTTCTTGCAGGTGAAAAAGCCTTCAACACAAAAGGTGAATGGCTTCCTGCCGAGACTCTTGAAAAGATAAAGGAGTATAAGGTTGCTATAAAAGGACCTCTTACTACTCCGGTCGGCGGCGGAATCAGAAGCATTAACGTTGCTCTTCGCCAGGAACTTTCGCTTTTTGCGTGTGTTCGGCCGGTAAGGTATTTTAAAGGAGTTCCTTCTCCCGTAAAAGAACCCGAAAAAGTAGACATGATTATTTACCGCGAAAATCTTGAAGATCTTTATGCCGGTATCGAATTCAAGCAGGGAACTCCTGAAGCTGCGAAACTTATCAAATTTCTCAAAGATGAACTAGGTAAAACGGTGCTTGCTGACAGCGGTGTAGGAATAAAACCTATTTCTGTTACAAACACTAAAAACATAGTACGCGCGGCTATTCAGTACGCCATTGCAAATAAAAAATCCTCAGTTACTTTGATGCATAAGGGGAACATAATGAAGTTCACCGAAGGTTCATTTAAGGAATGGGGATACGAACTTGCCAAGGAAGAATTTGCCGACCAGACAATCACAGAGAAAGATCTTTGGGATAATCACGGCGGAAAAATTCCTGCAGGAAAGATCGTTATAAAAGACAGAATTGCCGATGCTATGTTTCAGCAGATTATTCTCCGTCCTGAAGAGTATGAGGTCATCGCGACTCCGAATCTCAACGGTGATTATATTTCCGACGCTCTCGCGGCTCAGGTCGGCGGTCTTGGAATTGCTCCGGGTGCTAATATCGGAGCAAGTGAAGCCGTGTTCGAAGCGACTCACGGAACTGCACCGAAGTATGCCGATCAGGATAAGGTTAATCCGGGTTCATTGATCCTTTCAGGAGAGATGATGTTCCGTTTCATGGGTTGGACAGAAGCGGCTGATCTGATTATTTCATCGCTTGAAAAGACCATTCTTCAGAAGACAGTTACATATGATCTTGAGCGTCAGATGGAAGGAGCAAAACTTCTTAAGTGCTCGGAATTTGCCAAGGCAATCGCGTCTAATATGTAGTTTAAGTATTCAATACAGATAAAAAAAACCGGCTTTATGCCGGTTTTTTTTATGCACTGAAGAATTCATCATAAGTCATAATTTTAATGCCTAGCTTTCTGGCTTTTGCAATTTTTGAGCTCGAAGAATTAACGTCATCGCACAGAAGAATTGAAAGATCCTTTGTTACGGCATCTGAGAATTCATAACCGGCATCGGCAATTTTCTTTGCAAGCTCATTGCGCGGGAGAGGCCCTTTTCCGGTTGCGCATATTTTTCCAAGGGTTTCTTTTTCTTCAGATGCTTCGATTTCAATTGCTGAAAGAATTTCATTGAAATAGTTTATGTTGGCCGGATCGTTTTTCCATTCTATGATATTCCTGCCGACAACATATGTTTCGTCATTAAACGAAAGAAAATCATCAATTGAACGAATAGAAAGTTTTGAAAGTGTTTTGGACTGAACGAGAGGTATACCGAGCTTAGATATAAATTCCGATGCTGTCATTTTTCGGCTTTTTGAAATTTCCGAGATGAAGTTTGATGTTTTCTTTTCAGCAAAACCAGGAATGTCAAGAGATTCAGCTTTGAGTGAATAGAGATCTGATATTGATTTAACGAGACCGAGTTCATAGAGTTTTCTGATTGTGGCTTCGGAAATGTTTTCGACTGCTGATTCTTTAACCCAGAAGAGAATCTTCTGAATATTTACCTCGGGGCATATTGGATTGATGCATTTTATATGGACTCCCGAATCGATTAATTCCGAAGAACATGAAGGACATTTTGATATGATTAAGTCGGTTTCATCTTCATTTTTTGAGAGGTTTTCTTTGACGTAAGGAATTACATCATTCGCGCGTTCTACGAGAAGTCTGCTTCCTTCTTTAAGTCTCATTGATCTTACCGTTGAAGCATTAGCAAGTGATGCGCGTTCAATCTTTGCGCCGCCTATTATGACCGGAGAAAAAACAGCAACAGGAACGACATTCCCCTGACGCGAAACCTGCCATTCTATTCGTTCAAGTGAAGTTTCCCTGGACTCCGAAGGCGGTTTAAGTGCAATAGAATAATGATGGTGATGGTCAATCACCCAGCGGGAATCGATTTCATCGAAAAGGGAAGCATCATTTACGGTTATTATCAATCCGTCAGTTTCAAATTCCCATTCACTTCTTAGCATATCTAAATATTTCTGATAAATGTTTTCAATATCCGAAATATTTTCAGCAATAAAGTAATCTACCGAGTTGAAACCCTCATTTTTTAAGATGTCTATTTTGGAATTTTCATTATCAAATTTGATTCCTTCAATCTGATAGGCAACAAAGCGGACATATTTTAAATCTGAAATATTCTCTTTTCTGTTGATGAGGCCGACGCAGTTATTTCTTAACGGTCTATTTCCTGTATCAAAAGGAGTGTTTTTAGGAAGATAAAGTTCACCGCGTATTTCGATGTTTCCGTTTGAAAAAGATATGTTTTTCTTGATGTCGGAAACATAATCTGCTATATGAGTAATGATTTGACCGGTTTCTCCGTCGCCGCGGGTCGCGATGTATTTGATGCGGCCGTTCTCATAAGCTAAGGATGCAGAAAGTCCGTCAATTTTCGGCTGTATGCAGAAACCGGTATTTTCAATAGAAAGTTTTTCAATCCATTTTAAGATATCGGAAATTGTTTTTCCTTTCTGCATTGAGAGCATGGGATATACGTGTTTTATTTTTTCTCCATGGACAAAATCAGTTCCGACTATTGAGAAGTATGAATTATCGGGATCAATTTTCCTGAGCTTATCCTCAAGAGCGTCAAATTCCGCGTCAGTCATAAGTGATGACTCTGAATTATAATAGGCTTCTTTTGCAGAAAGGAGACGGTCTACAATATCATTAATATTTTTATTCATGGATTTAAGATTGCTAAATATTTATTTACAAGGTCAAGCATAAATGATCGGATAAGTCATGGAAAAGTTGCAATCTTATTCATTCGATATAAAAACTTCAGGCATATATTTTACTCTTAATTGCTCTGATGAAAAAATAAAAAGCATTACCTTAAATTACGGAATTGCTGAAAAACCAGATGCTGTTCCCGTTAAGTTTGAAATAGCAGCTGACAAGCTCATTACTTCATTATATTATTCTACAGAACACAATCTTTCAGATTATGATTTTGATTCATTCAGCACAAATGAAATGAAAATATACTCTGTTTTGATGGGCATTCCTGCAGGCAAAGTTATAAGTTATGGAAATCTTGCTCTCATGGCCGGTATACCTCGCGGAGGCAGATATGCCGGCAATCTTATGGCAAAAAACCGTTTTCCGATTCTTATACCATGTCATAGAGTCATAAAATCTGATCTGGCACCTGGAAAATTTTCAGCCGCAAATGGTATTGATATGAAGATTAATCTTTTAAAGATAGAGGGGATTGCACTGAAAAACGGAAAGATCGATCCTTCATTTCTTTTCAGATTTAATGGGCAAAAAATATTGATTTAATTAACACGGCATGTTATTGTTAAATATGCTGAAAAAATTATTAATATGTCTATCGCCGCTTTTCATTTTTAGCGTATGCGGTCACGATTCTCTGCCGCAAAAGACAGCGCCGATTGAAATCGGGGCGGTTTTTACCAACAGCGGAAATTATTCGATGAAACCTCAGTATGAAAAGGCAACTGAATTTACTAAAAGATCACTAAATGTTAACTTTGATTTTATGTACGCGGATAATGGTCCGGATTATATATCAGCAATAAAACACATGGCAACATTACCCAAGGATATAATAATCGTTGAAGCTTACGGGAGATTTGATGAGGTCGCAGAAATTGCAAAAAACAGTCCTAAAATATTTTTCATAGCATTCGGCGACAAGGATTATAATTCGGTTAATCTGCGTGTTGTGAGGTTCAACTTTAATCAGATAGCATATATTTCGGGATACGCTGCGGCGATACGCTCAAAAACAAACTGTGTGTCAATTATCTGTCCCAAAAATAATCCTGAACTTTTGGAATATTTCACATTTGGAGTAAAAAAATACAGTCCTGAAACGAAAATTTTAAGTTTGAATATGGATGATGCTAACACCCGGGATAAAAATCCCATCGATTTGATTTCCGAAAAAGAATGCGATATCGTATTTCTTCCTGCGAGTGTCTTTCAGCAGACGCTTGTTGAGGAAGCCTATTCAAAATCAATATCGGTTATAGCATTTACTTATTCAGATATATATGATTACGGAAATCTCATTATGACATTCAAACCCAGAACGGAGATTTTAGCTATTAGTATAATTAGCCGTGTAATTCTTGGCGGGGCGAACAAGAGCTCAATGAATTTTGGTATTGATGACGGAATTTTTATTCACAATTATAACGGAAATGAATGGAATGATGTATCTATTAATTCCGTTGAGAATATCATAGCAGAAGTGATGAAAAAGAGAATGAGATGAATATAAATTCTTCTAAGTCCAAAACAAGATCAATGTCTTATTATGCAAACCTTGCTGCAATTATATTTTGCGGTATTATCATTCTGTTTACACTGATTATTGCAGCATTTCATGGTGTTTCTAAAAAAATGTCTTCATACAAAGAGGCCTTTTATGAAGTAAGAAATTGTGCTGATAGAATTGATTTTGTTTTGTTGTTCATTTTGGATGAATCTAAGGATTTTACTCAAAGACTCCAACTGATTCCGGAATCAAATCACAGAAATAGTGCGTTGGAATTTTTAGATAAAAACTATTTTTTGCAGGGTATTCTTTCATTTTCTCCTGAAGGCAATCTTGTAGAAAGTTTTTACAAACAGGGTGTAGCAGAACCCGGACAGGAAGAATATGAAGAGCTTAAATTGTTGGTAAAAAATTCCAATGAGAACTTTATTACGGGATTTTATAAAAATAAAAATGGAGATGAGTATTTTTATATCGGAATGCCTCCGGTTGATAAAAAGGATCTTTCATTTTTCGTAAGATATGACGCGAAAATTGTAACAAACATTCTAAGAGCTTCATTCGGTTATTTTTATATAATTTCTCCAACTGACGGAATAATTGCCTCGAACTTCGAAATGGATGAAAAGAAACGAAGGGAGTTTAATTTTACTGATTTTGTAAGCTCTGATGCTATGAAGCTCACAACAGACAGCATTTTTATAAACAATTCTGACGGATACAGAAGCATTATCAGAATGATGAAATGTTTTGTCGTTTACGAAGTGCCTCGTAAAGGCTTTTTCTTTTTTAATCCCGTTTCTGTAAGTGCGTTAATATTTTCTTTAGTAATGATATTTTACGTTATTTTGCTAAGACGGAAATTTTATCGGCATATTATAGTTTCTTCATACAGCTTTCTGGAGGCTTGTTCTCGTTCTTACCGCGGATTGCCTGTTAAGAGTGATTCAAATAATATATATGAATATTCTTCATTGTTGGCTTTTTTCCAAAAAATTTCTGCAAAAATAAAGGAAAAGGAAGAAGCGATAGAAATATCACGTGAAGAAAACCACGAATTGTTTTTTTCTATGAATATCGCGGTAATTGAAGAATCTTTTGATTCATTATTTGAAAAAAATATGATGACGGAAATTTCCAATGAAGACTTCACCTCGTTACTGAATAAAATAACCGTAATCAGGGCTAATCAGAAGGCGCTTGATTTGTTTTCTTCAATTGGTTTTCCGGATTTTAAAAATTCTTACGATGCGTTCCGGCTATCGGAAGGGTTGAGCTTGTATCGGAAAATATGCGGGGCTGAAAATTCTTATGATAAAGTTATAGATTTCACCTGCGCAAACGGAATCAGAAAGAAAGCCGTCTTCCATATTTCAAGGCATAATATGAATGGAAATATGAGAAGATTTTTGATTTCGGCAATCGATATAACTGAAACCATACGTCAGGGTGAAGAAATTAAAAATAATCAGTTAATGTGGAATTATATTGCTGACTCAGTTGAAACTCCTCTTGTGGTTGTAAATTCTCTGGGCGAAATAATTAAACTTAATCAATGTGCTTTTTCATTATTTAAGATTTCTGAATTATCCGAATCGAAAAAATTTATTGATGATGTTTTTCAGATAACCAGTAAAGACGGCAAAAATATATCAAATAGAATACGTGCGGCCATGCTTTTGGGAAAACCTGTAAAGTATTCTGAAACATCTTATGTTAGTGTTAATAGTTCTAAGATACCTGTTTCGTTTTCTGTCATGCCCTACAAGGATATAATGGATAAAACTGCAGGTTCAATAGTCGTATTTTCTGATTTGTCCAATCAGGCAAAAATTAAATCTGATATCAGGCGTTATCAGAATGTTGAAATATTATATGATACGATGGGCGGAGTTATAAATGATTTTAATAATATTCTGGCTTCACTTTCTGTGAAAATTTCTATGGCAAAGATGATATCAGAGGATGGATCTTCTTTTTCGGAATCGCTTTCTGATTCGGAAATACTTGTAAATAAAGCCAAAGATATAATGATGAATGTGTTTAGGATGCTTAAACCGTTTGGTTCCGGAGTATCATGTGATATGGGTGCAGTGCTTCTGAAAACTTCTGCAATTTATGAAACGCGACCGCAAAAAATTATTATTGATAAACTTCCGGAATTATATGTAATGATGGATGAAGAAAGTACTGAAAAAATATTGTATGATGCAGCTTCTTTCGCTGTTGATCGATCATTTCAGGGGAAAGATATAACTGTTGATATAGAAAAAAGAGCTGGAGACATTAACAATTCAGCATATGTCGATGTTATTTTTTCAAAGATTGACTTAACTGATGAAGAATATGCTGCATTTTCCGAGATCGGAATTTTTATTGGAGAGAAATATTCTCAAATACGTAACTTGCGGGATTATGAAGATTCCGCAATAGGATATAATGTAAAAGTTAAAGCTGAACGGCTTTCAGATTCTTTTTCATTAAGAATATCTTTTCCTGCAAAAAGCAATGAAGTTGAACTTGTTGAAATAGAAACCAGACAGGATCATACTGATAGAAAGGCCAAGATTCTCGTAATGGATGATGATGATATTTTGAGAAAAACTTTAAAAAGAATGCTCGAATATATGGGTCATACCGTGGTGGCCGTGACAGAGGGAGGCGAAGCCGTTGAGCTTTACAGGCTTGCTCAGATTGACGGAAAGCCGTTTGATCTTACCATACTGGATCTTAATGTTAAGAAGGGAATGGGGGGAGAGGAAGCCGCAGTTGAAATAATAAAGACAAATTCATCCGCGAAAATAATAGCATCAAGCGGTTATATTGATAAAAATGAGTCTGATTTCGGCCGCGGAAATTTCTGCGCTTTTCTTTCTAAACCTTTTATGTCAAAGAAGATTGCAGCCGTGATAAACAAAGTGCTCACAGTATCCTGAAACGTGTTAACGGACGTCTTCTGGATACTGTTGAAATAAATGTGAAAATATGTTAAGGTAGAAAGTTTTTTATAACTTCAAGTTCTTTCTGATTAAAAAGTCTGAATTTATAATCTTTTAGTTCGTTAATGATATCCTTGCTGAAATAAATGATTTTGCGGCTGTATGGTTTCTTTTCATATTCATCAACCCATATCACTACAGAAGTTTTTTCCGAGTCCCAATAAACGGCTCCTTTATTCCGTTTAACATTTTCACCAACGGGTTCACCATATTTTTCTTTAACTTTATTCTTGACTTCATCCAATGCTATGTATGGAAATTCTATTACGCAATAAAATAGACGTGCAGGATTTCCTGCATTCGGCATATCCTTTACTTTTTCCGGATCAATGTAGAAAAAACCGTATTTATATGTAAGACCGTTTTCTTTGCTGATAATAATTCGGTCTTCATCAGAGTAGACAATTTTGCCCTTAATTTTATCTTTTACAGTTTTATATTCTTCATTCCATGCCGTTTCTGCATATCCTGACGGCAGAGAATTTGTTGTTTTCTCATTTTCCTTTTTATCCGGTTCAACAGTTGATACAGGTGCTTCGGTTTTTGGACCATCAGCAGGTTTTGTCGGAGTTTCAGCTGCATTTTGAGCATTAGAACGGATAAAACAAGATAATAGCAATGCAGCGGCTATGAATATTTTCTTCATTGGATACCTCGATAATAATATGCACTCATCTGATTGTCGGCATAAAATCTCATAGCTGAAAGAAAAATTAAGTAAGCTTTACGTCAAGTTTTATTGACAAATTGTCTTTATATGCTAAATTATTAAATATTGATAGAAGGAGAAACAAATGGGAAATGTTACTGAAATAAAGTCGTCTGATTTTGAAAGCGCAGTACTGAAAGCGGAAGGAAAAGTCTTAGTGGATTTTTGGGCGCCATGGTGCGGACCTTGCCGTATGCAGGGGCCTATTCTGGAAAAAGTAGCTCCTTCGGTAAAAGCTAAAATTGTAAAAGTTAATACCGATGAGTCGCCGGATATTGCTGAGAAATACTCAATATCTTCGATTCCGACATTAATATTATTTGAAAAGGGACAGGTTGTTGAAAAAATGGTTGGAGTACAGCCTGAGCCTGTTTTAATTCAGAAACTCTCATAAGTATGAATTGATTATAAACAAAAACCGGGTAATGCCGGTTTTTGTTTCTTTGTTCGTCGGTATAAGGCAGCCGATCACGAATTTAAATGCCCTTTTTAAATTCTTCTAGAGTATAAATACTTTTTAAAAAAACAAGTTGACTTTGCTAAAAAATAAAATTAGCTGATAAAAGATATTTGAAATCCGCAAGGATTGAAATACATAAATAAATATCTGTTCGGCATTCTGCTTTTGCAGTATGCTTTTTCTAGGGTGAGGGGATAACTATTGCGAAAAGGTGAACTGATATGCCCGAAAAAAAAAGCAATTTTGATATTGGCGTTTTTTCAAAAATCATAAGAATTGCTGCTTTATGTCTTTTTCTTTCTGTAATTATAACAGGTGTTCTCAATTATACTGCTGCCAGAACTATCATCCTCGGGCGCATGGAGGACACCGAGCTTAAGAATTTTGCAATAATGAAAGCTGAAATAGCAGAGATCAGAATACTTAAAGCTATCGAAACTTCTATACTACTTGCAGACGATCCGGTTCTTATAAGCTGGTTTAAAGGCGGAGAAAAGAATCAAAACGAAGGAAAGTTTGTAAAACAGCGTCTTACGGATGTTGTCGATAAAGCGAACTATTTTACAGTATTTGCTGTAAGCCTTTCAACAAATAATTACTATATTAACAACGGCAAAATTCTTCAAACTGTGGATAAAAATAAACCTGATGATTCTTGGTTTTTTGATTTTTTCCCGAAAAAAGTTAAAATTGATCTGAATGTTGATTGGAATGATAATCTCAAGGATACTTTTCTCTTTGTTAATGCCCGGGTTGGAGAAGAAAATTCACCTCTCGGCGTTGCAGGCGTGGGAGTAAGTCTTAAAGAAGTTTCCGAAATGATTTCTAATAAAAACGGATTTGAAGGTAATACAACTTATATAATTGATCCAAACGGCGTCATTCAGCTTGCAAGCGATATGAGTTTATCAAACAAGAAATTCTCTGAATTTTCAGGTGATGACGTGTATGAAAAGATTAAATCGAGCAAAACAGAAATATTTTCAGAAATATGCAAAGTAAATAACAGTGAATGTGAAATTGTATCGGTTCCTCTTAAGCGCATAGGATACAGGCTTATTGATATTACACCTAAGAAAGATATTGTCGCTCCGCTTTACAGGCTTGCCTTTCTTTCTCTTGCCGGCGCATTAGTCGTGATGATCATATTCCCTCTTATTCTTTATGTTTTCGGTACCAGAAAAGCAAAGACGCAGTTTTCCGGTCTTATTTCTTTTTTCAAAAAGATGAAGTCGGGTGATTTGACAAGTGATTCATCATTAGAATTAAAAAAAACTATGGGTGATCTTGGTTCTGAACTTTCAGAATACCGTGTATTTCTTGCTGATATAATATCTCGTTTGCGAAGAATCTCGAATTCAGTCGGAACTTCATCGAAAATTCTTTCTGAAAGTATGATCCATTATTCGGATACCGCCCAAAACCAAGCCGCTTCTGTGGAGGAAATAGCTGCTACTTTTGAGGAAATATCCGCTAAAATGGATGATGTTACAAAAGAGGCAGAATCTCAGGAAAAACTTTTAAAAGGTTTTATTGAGACAATCAAGCAGCTTGCTTCGTTTATTGAAAAATCTGAATCAATTGTTTCTGACAATGATGTTATTGCAAAAGGTATGAGCTCCGAAACGGATGATGGAAATAATTCTCTGATATCTATGGAGAAATCTATGGATGAAATCGTAAAAAGCTCAAATGATATGATGAATATCATCGGAATAATTACAGACATATCTGAGCAAACGAATCTTCTTTCCCTTAATGCTTCAATTGAAGCGGCACGTGCAGGGGAGCACGGCAGAGGATTCGCTGTAGTCGCTGAAGAAATCTCTAAACTTGCTGATCAGACTTCTCAGAGTACCAAGGATATTGGAAATCTTATTCAGAGAAATAATGAACTGATAACTGCAAGCCGTCATTTGATTGATGATACACAGAGAAAAATGACTAATATTATGAAATTTGTTTCGAGTATTGTTTCAAGTTCAAGAAGTATTGCCGAAATCAATGATTCAGAAAAAGATATGAAAGAGACAATCATGTCTCAAGTCGGTCTGCTTTCAAAAGGATCTTCGGAAATACAGCAAGCGATGGAACAGCAGAAAGACGCAATTTCTGAAGTTATGACTGTTTTAAACAGTTTTTCCGGAAAGCATTCTGAAGATTCGGAAAATGCTGTGAAAATCGCGGAAAGTTCAGAGAATCTTGTTAGAATTACAGAAGAACTTCAGCAGATGATATCTTTGTTTAAGGTTTAGCTGATTCCGGATTCATATATTTTTGTAAAAGATCCATGAGTTCAGATTTTTTAAAAGGCTTGGCTATGCTTGCCGAAAATCCGAATTCTTTAGGTCTTGAAATGACCACATCCTCGGAATTGCCGCTTGTAGCGAGAAAAACAGTTTCTGGACTTATCTCTTTAAGTAAAGAAACAGCTTCTTTTCCGCCCATGCTTCCTGGAATAGTCAAGTCTAGTATTGCTCCGGCAATACTTTTTCCACTTTCTATTTCATTCTTGAAAAAATCAATTGTTGTATTGCCGTTATGACAAAGTTCTATAGTGTAACCCAATGACTTAACCATATCGCCGATAACTTCTCTCATAATTTCTTCGTCATCCATAATAACAAAAATTCCTTGTCCTTTAAATGAAACGGTTTGCTTATTCTCGGGTTCGATAGCAACTCCAGTTGCAGCAGGCAGAAGGATATGAAATGTGCTTCCTTCATTTATTTTAGACTCAACATCAATTGAACCGCCGTGTTTTTTTATTATTGAATAACATGTAGAGAGACCGAGACCGTGACCAGTCTGCTTGGTAGTAAAAAACGGATCAAATATGCGCTGTATAACATCTTTGCTAATTCCGCTTCCGTTATCTTTTATTGAGATATTAACATATTTGCCTGATTTTAAAATGGGGTGCTCGTTTTCAGATAATTCGGCATTTTTTGCTGAAACTATAAGTTTTCCGCCTTCCGGCATGGCTTGTTTTGCATTAATAACTATATTGTCAATGATCTGCCCAATCTGATTCTTGTCAAAATAACTCATCCACAAATCATTTGCAATGTCGAATTCGAATGATACGTTTGAACCGCTTAGCGCGAATTTAACGGTATCAGCTAAATATGGAAACAGGTGTCCTACCGATTGTTTCGGAGTTCCTCCTTTTGCAAATGTAATCATCTGCCGTGATAAGTCGCGTGCCCTTTCGATAGCAGATATTGATTTATGTAAATAATCTTTAAGTTGATGGTCGGTTGCCATTTCTTCCGCTAATTCAATATATCCGAAAATTCCGCCGAGAAGATTGTTGAAATCGTGAGCAATGCCTCCGGCGAGAGATGCAAGGGATTCGAGTTTTTGTGAACGCTGCATCTCTTCTTCCATTTTTTTACGCTCGGTTATATCGCGAATTGTTCCGAGAATGAACTTCTCGCCATGCAGTTCAATGAGTTCTGCAGATAAAAGTGAATTTACAATATCCCCAGTTTTTGTAATAAAGTTAGCATCAAAATCATGTATGCTTCCTTTCTTACGTATTTGTTCAATATATTTATCTCGAAGTGAAAGGTCTTCCCATAGGTTTAGTTCTTTTGGAGATTTGCCGACAATTTCATCTCTGTTATATCCGAGTATTTTTTCTGTTCTTTCGTTTATCTCAGTTATAATTCCATTTTCAAGAGAAGTTATAAATAATATATCCGGACTGGCAAGAAACGCTTTTGCAAATTTTTCTTCTGAATTTTTCAAAGCAGTCTCAGACATTTTCCTTTCAGTTATATCTCTGACAATGCCGACAGAATATTTTTCTCCATTCAATTCATACATCCCGACGTTTACTTCAAAAGGGAATTCTGTGCCGTTAATACGAAGTCCTATGGATTCATAATAATACGGTGCTTCAAGACCAGAGTATCTTCTGGCAATAAAATCTTTAATCTTGTTCACTTCGCTGGGCGCTATATTCGTGAGAATCGATCTTCCGATTATTTCATCGGGTTTAGAATAACCGAACAATTCGAGATAGGAATTGTTAACTAATACGACAATACCTTTTTTTGAAATGACAATTGCGTCTTTTGAGTTGTTAAAAATGGCACGTAGCTGTTCTTCGTTTTCTTCCGCTCTATCTTTTGCTTCAATTAGTGCACGTTCCATCTTTTTTCTGTCCGATATTTCCGTGAAATCAACTGCTATTGAATTCGGACCTGTTTTGAAAGCTGTTACGTCGTATTCTCCCTGAAAGCGGCCGTCACTGTAAGGAACTTCAAAATGCTGAGTGCTCAATTCACCTTTCGCTATTTTGCGGTACATTTCCGGTATTTCGGTATTTGCTAAAGCCGGAAATGCTTCCTCAATTGTTTTTCCGATAAGGCTCTTGTGGCTGATGCCGATAATCCGGTCTGCTGAAGGATTTGCTCCTGTTAGAATGAGTTTATTATTTTCAAGTCTGTAAAAATACTTTGCAATCGGTGAAGATTCTACAATACAGCGGAATTTATCTTCGCTTTCAATCAATGCTGATTCGGATTTCTTGCGTTCTGTTATATCATGAATGATTGAATGAAGGTAATTCTTTCCGTTAAGTGTAATCGAGCCGCTCCAGATTTCTACATCCTTAATAGATCCGTCAGCGCAACGATGTTTGAATTCAAATTGAACTTGCCTATTTTCTGATGCTTTTATCATTGAATTGAAAATTTCATCTTTGGTGAGAGTATTTATTTCCAGAATATTCATATTCTGTAATAATTCTTTTGACCAGCCGTAAAATTGTACAGCCGCACGATTTGCATCCGCGATATTTCCAGTTGCAGAATCAATAATGAGCATAACTGCAGGATGGTTTTCAAATAGAAAACCGCAAATCGAAAGATCTTTCTTTATGCTCAAATACTTTCCTCCATATCAGAAAAATTAACTTCGGAAATACAGTGATTTATCGGAACTAAAGTTTTTTAATTTCTTAGTTGATATATTATAAATCATATAATGAATTATTTCAAGTCCGGATTTTAATGCGGATTTACATGCGAAAGAGAGCGTTGACTTGGGGATGTTGTAATAATTCGGTTATGAGAACATTAGTTGAACTGTTAAAAAATAAATTATATCCGTGTTGACTTATAATCTATTTGTGATTAAAAAAATTATTAATATGAAAAGTTATTTAAATATAATTATTATTGTTCTTTGTGCTATTTGCTTAGCCTGTTCAAAAATTAAGGATGAATCAGAAAGGGAAGAGTTGAATGATATCATAACTTATATTATTACTTACGGTGATGTGATTCGCTCAGAAGAAAACAATCTTGTTGAGTCTGTGACGTCAGGAAAAGCAGGCTTCACCGTTAGGACATCTGAGACGAAGCAGGTGATATCTGGTTTTGGCGGGGCATTTAATGAACATGGTTGGGAAACTTTATGCGTTCTTGATAAAAGTGACAGAGACAAAATTCTTAAATCGGTTTTCAGCACGGATGAAGCTAATCTTTCTTATGGTAGAATTCCCATTGGTGCGAGCGATTACGCGCTCGAACGATACACGCTTGCACCAATCAAAGACGATTTCGAAATGAAAAATTTTACTTTGAAGCGCGATAAAAAATATCTGATTCCATTTATTAAGGCGGTACAGTCTATACGCCCTGACATTAAGCTTTGGGGATCTGCTTGGACTCCTCCGATCTGGATGAAAGATAACAACAATTATGAGGCCGGAAATTTTATTGATCATCCCGAATATTACAAAGCTTATGCTCTTTACTTGGCAAAGTTTGCTGAAGAGTATGGAAGGCTGGGTATGGAAATTACATCAGTTGCCGTTCAAAATGAACCTGTGGTTGTAACAGGTTATCCCAACGGCGGATGGACGCCTGAACAATTCCGAACTTTTATCAAAGACTTTATGGGCCCGACCTTTGCAGAACGTAAACTATCAACACGGATCATGCTCGGCACATTTAATGATAATAGGTATAATACTTTTGTTAAAACTGTACTGGACGATGCTGATGCCAAAAAGTACGTCGGAATTATCGGACTTCAATGGGATGCTGATCAGCAGATGCCGGATATTATAAAAAATCATCCTGGTATTCCTATCATGCAGACGGAAACTGATTGCGGTAACTGGCATTGGAAGCCTGGTTTCGATCCGGAACATGCTGCTAATGATTTTGACTACGCTGCGTATACTTGGATGCGTATGAAAAGTTATTTTTCAAATGGAGCTGAAAGTTATATGCTATGGAATATTATTCTTGATCAGCATGGAAAGAATAATGATAAAATAAAGCGTTGGCCTCAGAATAGTGCCGTTGTTATAAATACGAAAACCAAAGAGATCATATACACTCCTATGTTCAGAGCGTTTGAACATTTCAGCCGTTATATACCGACAGGATCAAAATATCTAGAGCCAGAGGGTTCTTTTGATGAGGTAGTCAGCTTTTTGCAGCCCGATGGTACCATTGTAGTCGAACTTTTAAATGATAGTTCAAATAAACGTATAGTTATAGGAAATATTGAAGGTAAGTTGTATTCAATTGTGATGCTGCCAAAAAGCTTTGCGACTCTTATAATAAAAAAAGGAAAGAAATAAAAAAACCCCGAAGTCCGGGGTTTAAAGCTGCTCCCCCGGCAAGACTCGAACTTGCGACCAATTGATTAACAGTCAACTGCTCTACCGACTGAGCTACAGGGGAATGTAACTTATAAAAACAATAAAAACGACAGCCGGAAAACTGTCAATAATTTTCCGGCAGATGAAATTAAAAAAAACGGCTTAAGCCGTTTTTTTTAGATAAGGGAAGCCGTTTCTTCAGTAATATTTTTAAGCTGGCTTTCGTCAGGGATATACTGAATCTTATGTTGCTTAAGTATTTCGAATTTACACGAAGCAAGTATTTCTTCAACTATTCCGACGCTCTGACCTCCCCAGCCGAATGAACCGAATGCCATTGCTTTTCTTCCTTTTGGAGCAAGTCCCTTCATGTATGTGAGAAATGCTGAAACTGTCGGTAGTATGTTATTGTTAAGTGTAGGGCTTCCGACACAGATATACTCAGCTTCTATTATATCAGTCATGATATCGGAAATATGAGTAAGTTTGAGGTCGTACATGGAAAAGGCTATTCCCTTCTGCTCAAAAGCGTCGGAAATCGCGTATGCCATCTTTTTGGTTGAACCCCACATTGAATCATATACTATGACTGCTTTTTTTGACGTTTTATTGGAAGACCAGGCCGTATAAAGTTTAAGAATTTCCGGGATATGCGTTCTCCAGATTATACCATGACTTGGAGCGATTACTTCAATCGGTAGTGCTCCGGCAATTTCCAGAGCTTTCTGTACCTGAATCCCGTAAGGAAGAACAATATTGGCATAATACTTTTTTGCTTCTTCTTTTATTGTATCAAGAGGATATTCGTCATCAAAGCGTTCGCTAGAGGATATGTGCTGGCCGAAAGCGTCATTTGAAAACAGTATTTTCTCATTTTCAAGATATGTAAGCATATTGTCCGGCCAATGAACCATCGGAGTTAATACAAATTTAAGTTTGTTTTTCCCTGTTGAAATTTCGCTGTTTCCGTCGACGATTTTGAAGTTCCAGTCTTTTTTGTAGTGCATCCGGAGGCCTTTTTCTCCGGCGGCGGAGGTGTAAACAGTTGCGTTGGGAATAAGGTCCATAAGTTCGGGCATGCTTCCCGAATGATCCATTTCAACATGGTTTGCGATAACGTAATCGATTTTTGCGGGATCGATTATTGATGATATTCTTTTTGTCATTTCAGGATACAGATACGATTTTACTGTATCAATCAGCGTTATTTTTTCATCAATTATAAGATAGGCGTTGTATGTAGATCCTCTCTGGGTCATATAGCCGTGAAAGTTTCTGAGATCCCAGTCAATTCCTCCAACCCAGTATATGTTTTCTCTTATTTTTACAGCTTTCATCGTATTCTCCTTTAATTGAATTTTTATGAAATTGAACCAAGATATTTTAATTAACTGTTTATATGATATCACTATGGCTAAATGAGTCGATAATTTTTTAATAAGTTTTTGATTTTTTAACATCTTCGTATTTTGCGGAAAAGGTGAATTATTAGGGAGGATAAATATTATTTAAAATCAATAAGAGCAATAACATGATAATTTTTTGATGAATCTGTGAAAAAAAATATTAAAAAAACGTATTAATCTTTGAGGTTAGTATGAAGTTATTTTTATTATTTTCTTTGATTTTCATTTCATGTTCAGGGGACGAAATTCAGGACAAAATTCCTGATGATGTATGCGGAATAATGCTGATAATTCCTTCGGATGTTGCTGAGGGAGAGTCTTTTGATCTGAAAAGTGTTATTCTGAAAAGAGACGGAACACGGACTATTGCCGAAGATGTGAATTATACAGTGTCTGATGAACTTCTGGTTTCTATTTTGCATGGCAAGGCTGTATTCCTAAAACCTGGTAATGTAGTAGTAACTGCATCAGTTAACGGATATACTGACAGCTGCGATGTTCAGATTAATAAAAAAATAAATTATTATGCAGTTAAAATATATAGCGTTATGTATAATCCGTCAGGAGCAGATTCCGGAAAAGAATTTATTTCTATAAAAAATACATGGGATGGGAAAATAAGCCTTAAAGGTTTTGCTCTTGGTGCGGGTGCATCATCCTGCGCTTTGGGAGATGCGGAGATTGCACCTGGAGAAATATTATATTATTGCCAGGATGGAGTATCTGCAATGAGTTTGCATTCAATTAATTCATCGGGTGAACTTAAGTTTACAATGCGAAATTCGGGTGAAACTGTAAAACTTTTCAGAAATGATTTGGTGATAGACTGTGTTTATATTGCCGGCGGTTCAAAGGAAGAAGCTGCCGGGGCAGAATGGGGAAGTGCGGGATTGCCTGTTGCCAAAGAAGGAAATTGTATAAAAAGACAAATGGATACTGATACTGACACATTTGCAGACTGGATTGAAAGTTCGGATCCTTTTTGATGATAACGGTTTATTTTTGACTGCTGTAGGCGTTATAGACTTTTTTGTAATCGCTTGATGCGTTCCAGAAAAGGTAACCCTTTGCTCCTGATGCATCAGATGCTTTCACCTGGGCTTTTATATACGCTTCATTATAATTTGATACACGCCATCCGAAAGCCTGAAGCCATGGCCTTACAATCTTTCCGCCGGCGTCTTTTTTAACGAGTTCAACACCCTTGGCAATGAAATATTCGGGATTGTCCCCGGGTTTTTGATATCCGTCAAATCTGTCATTGAAGTGTGAAGGATAAAGCATCGGTGAAATAGCATCGCAGTACGGAGCAAGAAGTTTGATGCGCTGACCTGTGCTGTTGATGTCGCCTTCGTATCCCCAGGCAACAACTCCGAAAATATCTATTGAGAGATTTGTGTTTCTAATATTCATTTCATGGTAAATCTTTTTGAGAAAAGCGGTGATTACCTCTTCTTTTTTCATTGAACCGAAGTGCCATGCAAAGGAAGCGTCTTCGATATTTGAGGCTGTGGGAAAACGTATATAATCAAGCTGAATCTCGTCAACACCGTATTCTGCTACTTCTACGGCGAGACTTATAATGTATTCCTGAACATATTTGTTCGTAGGATCAATCCAGAGTTCGCTTGATGATTCGTTCCAAATGCCGCCGCGTGATTTTGATCTAACGGCAAGTTCCGGGCATTTCTTAGCAATGATATGATCTCTGAAGCAAGCTATTCTTGCAATTGTATAAATGTTGCGCTTCTTAAGTTCAGAGATTAGCTTGGGAAGACTGTTTATTGTTCTGTTTTTATCAAGTTCAAGAGAACGTGCGATCGGATTTTTAGAATAAAAAGAAAGAGTACCTTCAACATCCTTGATGTCGAATACTACAGTATTGATTCCGATTTCTGAAAATTTATCAATTGTTGATATGATGGAATTGCGGCCTGCAGAAGAAGCTGTGAAGTAAAGACCTTTTGTGAAAGGAATCTTGGCTTTGGCTTTGTTCCGTTGATCGATTTCAAAAGCCGAGAGCGAATTCGGAATCAAGAGAACCAATCCAGGCTTTGCGGAAGTTCCTGAAAAGGCGTTTGTTTTTCTTATAGCATCTTCAAGCTCTTTTGATGAATAAAACCTTGTGAAAGGCAGAGCTTTTTTGGCAATTGCTGAAATATTTTCAGAAGAATTTGTTTTGTAGATAAGAGTATTGAATGAAAAAATGAAGTTTGAAGGAAGTGTTTGAAAGCGGCTTTCTTTTAGAGAATTTCCCGGGATATAGTTTTTCGTATTATGAATCTGCGGTGAAACCGACTTAATGAATGAAGATAAGGAATCCGACGCACCTAAAAAAGTAAGCAATGCTGAAATCAGAATAAGAGGAGTAAGTAGAATAAGCGCCCGTTTCATGAATTCATGAAATTAACGGGTGCTTATTCTGGCAAGTCAAATATCTACTGCTTTAAGGAATTCGTCAAGAATCCGATTTTTCGAGAAGTATGCCGCGCGTTTAATCGCTTCACTTTTGAATTTTTTCTGTTTGTCGCTTGAGGAGAAAAATTCGATTACTCTGTCGGCAAGTTCTTTTCTAGAATTTTCAATATAACCGCATTTTCCGTGAAGTATTATTTCTTTAGGACCTTTTGTTTTGTACGAAGCTACCGGAAGACCGCAGGAAAGAGCTTCGAGTACTACACATCCGAAAGTATCAAAGCGTGAAGGCAGGATAAGCATGTCGGCAGATGAGTATATTTCAGGCAAGGATGCATGGTCAACCCAGCCAAGAAAAACTGCATCAGGAATTTGTTCTTTAAGAAGTTTTTCCTCCGGGCCGATGCCGGCAAAAACCATTTTAAGGTTTGGAATTTTTTTCTTAGCTTCTGAATAAATGAACGGTACTTCATCGACTCCTTTTTCCTTGGAAATTCTTCCGGTGAAAAGAAGAACCGGATCAGATGAATTGTATCCGAAGAACTTTTGTTTATTGGATTTTTTCGGATTGAAAGCATCCTCCACCCAATGAGCCGTAAGAAAAACTTTATTTTCATTAAATCCGATGTTCGGACCTGTAAGCCAGTTTTTCTGATCAGTGTTTAGTACAAAAAGTTTGTCATATTGGCCGTAGAAAAACCTCAGAAGACGTTTGAGTTTTGCGTTTTTATCTTTATCAAAATCGAGAACCTTTTTAGCGAAAGTCATCCAGTCAGTATGAACATAGAAATATGCCGGAACAGAATAAGCTTTTTTCAGGAATATCGAAGCAAGACCCATGAAACCTTCAGTTGATGAAATTATCCTGTCATAACCGTTTTCAAGAAAAAGATTCTGAAGCTCAATTATGTCAGGAATTCTTATTTTCTGGTTCTCGTAGAAAGGAAGTGTGAATTCCGCAAGAGGCTTTAGGACAATCAGGTTTTTTTGGCTTTTAAGTTTAGATGAAACGACACAAAGGTCTATCGGCAGGTTTCTGCTTTGAATTTCTAAGAGAAATGATTTTAAAACCATAGCGACACCGTTTGTATCTTCCAGAGTGTCAGTAAGCCAGAGCACCCGTTTCGGATGACGGAAAATGCCCATTTCATTGCTGAATTTTTCTAGAAGCGGGCGAGTATTGTACATCACTCTTGCGCTTGTGAATGAAGCGGCTGTAATTATAGACGAGGCAAGCGCAGGGAAGGGTAATCCATCGATGAATTCACCGATGTCAATTTTTGATTTTCTTCCTGATGCTGATAAATCCCTGACATGACTTGGAATTTCAATGGAATCGATTATGTCTTTATAATTGAATTCGCCGGAATTGCCGTCGGATAAGTTTTCAAGTTTTTCGATAATCCGGTTTAAAAAAAGCAATTGAAGCTTAGAGTAAATTCCTTCGATTGCTTTTTTATAAATGACGGGTCTGATTCCCGGATTGCGTTTTCTTGCTGAAGCTATTTTTCTGACTTCTTCAAGTATAGGTTTGTATGGTTTCTTTAAGAATAATGAGAGGAATCTTGAAGGAGGTTTGCCTTCAAATGCTTCATGAAATATTTTTAAAAAACGCATTGTCATTTTGTGACGGCGTAGTTCGGCAAAACCATTTGAAATCAAGAAGGCAAGAAGTTTTTCCGAAGAATCACCTTTGTGAAGAAGTATATGTAAAAGCCCCGGATCTTTCATGTTTATGCCGATTTGGCAAAAGTAATCGATGAATGCAACCATCATCTTTTCGCTGTTGTTGTGAGAACCAAAGACAGACGTCCTGCAGCTCCTAAGTGCTTCTAGTGCGAGATCGGACGATCTCTCTGTTTTCAACCGTTCGGTAAGTTTCGGTACATGGAGGCATGTTCCCGTAAGCCCCGCGAAAATTCCCATGTGTTCATCGCTTCCGCCCGTGTAAGCTTTTGAATAGGGATCATCAGTGTATTTTTTCCAATCAATTTTATACTTTTTTATAAATTGATTGATCTTTTCTTTAGAAAGAGAATCGAGCCAGTTCTTTATGAGCATATTCTGCCATGTATCTCGTTGGCCATTGACTACTTCGAAGCGCTTAAAAATTACTGCGAGCTTTTCGAATAGTTCAAGCGATGGAATTGAGGATTTCTTATAGTGGTAAAGCGGATGAGCCCAAACAGTCGGAATGTTTTTAGAATAAGCATATTCGAGGAAATCATATAAATTGTCTCTAAGCTTGTTCAGCTTTTTTTCATCATTTTCAGAAAAGCCGTAGGCTAAAACATGAATTCCAGTTGAAAAATCGGGAACTTTTACCGAAAACTCGCCTCCGATTAGAATGTCGTATCCCTTTTCCCGAAGTGCAAAACAGGAACGAGCATTATTATGATTTGTTATGGTAAAAGCAGTGCACTTATGCTCTTCAAGAGTATTGATGAGACTTTCAGGTTCAAGCCATGTTTCTGGAAGACCAAGCATTCTTCCAAGCTGTTCATCGGGAATATTGCTGTTTTTATCG
The DNA here is from genome assembly GCA_029554345.1 of Spirochaetota bacterium. Lineage (GTDB taxonomy): Bacteria > Spirochaetota > UBA4802 > UBA4802 > JAFGJZ01 > JAKJGA01. Next base: position 53,516 of record JAKPJF010000016.1, read on the forward strand.
TGACAATGAAGATCGATTCTCAAAGTGTCTTTTATGGGGAATTTATTTTTTTCTTTTAAAAGATAAGTTTTAAGATTGGTTTCTATTTCATCATGAAGCGCTATTTGTTTTTTCATGGAACCCCGCTTTTAGTAATGAAATTATCAATATCATGTAAATAAATCATTATGAAAATGTAAAGAAATTGTTTGTATTGGGAAAGGCGGTGTTTTGGCTTGTATTATTGTTGTTAGAATAGATTTTTGATTATCAAATTTTGATGAAAAATTGTATTCAATTGGATAGTTATCCAAAAACTGAAATGGACTATTTGAATAGTCTAAATGATTTTGATTTGTTTTGATTTCCAATGAAAGAATCGAATGCAAAAATTCTTTAATTCCATCATTTATCATTTTTGAAACTGATAATTTATTTGATTTTCTTAAATCTAGACATGCTTCATAAATATCGGTATTAATTTCATAATGAATAATGCATGAATTATCTATTAGTGACTGATATTTTACACTTGTTCTAACTAGTGGTTTGTTTTCTGAATTGAATTTCCCTAGAACAGCTTTCAAAATCAATGATATAATCTCATTTCTTTGATTTTCTCTTACTATTCCTGCTTGTTTAAGCATTGTGTATGAGGTTTCATCAATAAGAGCTGTTGTTCGAATATAATTTGTATTACTCATGGTATCCTCCATGAAATTAATACGTAAGAACTAATAAATATTTTTTCTTGTTTTTGAATTTATGGATAGTTATCCAAAAAAGTGACATAATGCTGAAGTATGTAATAGTAAAATAATAGACGGGCGTAGAACCCGTCCATTATAATCAAACTCTTAGTTTAAAAAAAGCATTTCCCAATATTTAGGAAGCGGCCAGAGATCATTGTCAGCAATCTTTTCAAGAGAATCGATACTGTCTCTGAGTGAATTCATTGCTTCTTTTACTTTTGAGCAATAGAATTCAGCATGAGCCTGTTCGTCTTCAACCTTGTGAGCTTCTTTTGTTGCGGAGTTAAGTTTTTCAGCGCCTTTTTTGATTTCGCCGATATATGCCGCAACAGATGCAAGAAGATCTTTCTGATCTTTCACTGCATCATCACCGAGAATGTCTGAAGTCTTCTTGATTGAAGAAGCGAGATCATTCTGATATTTCACAGCTGCAGGAAGAATCTGGCTGATTGCCATGTTGTAAAGCGATACAGCTTCGATATCAACAATCTTAGCATATCTTTCAAGATGGATGAAATATCTCGCAGTAAGCTCTTTTTCAGAAAGTATTTTGTATTTTGAAAAAAGCTTCTTTGCTTTATCAGTGTTGAAGGCTTTGAGAGCTTCAGGAGAAGTTTTATAGTTCGGAAGACCGCGTTTAGCAGCTTCTTTCTGCCATTCATCCGAATAACCGTCACCCATAAAGAGTACATTTTTAGAATCATTAAGAACATCTTTCATTACATCGAAAGCGGCCTGTTTTACGTCTCCGCCTTTAGCCTTGATAGCGTCATACATAAAATCGATGCTTTCTGCTACCATTGCGTTGATTGCTGTCGCAGGGAAAGAGATCGACATGTTAGAACCAACGGCTCTAAACTCGAATTTGTTTCCTGTGAACGCGAACGGAGAAGTTCTGTTTCTGTCTGTGTTATCTTTGCTGAGAATCGGAAGCGAAGAAACGCCGAGATCAAGAATTGCCTGGTCAGTTGCTTTTGCTACTTTGCCGGCCATGATACTTTCTACAATAGAAGTCAGCTGATCGCCCAAGAAAATTGAAATTATCGCAGGAGGAGCTTCGTTTGCGCCGAGACGGTGGTCATTGCCCGGAGAGGCAACAGTTGCACGGAGAATGTCGGCATTTTTGTAAACTGCTCTGATAACTGCTGTAAGAACAACAAGGAACTGGAGATTGTCATGAGGAGTATTTCCCGGATTAAGGAGATTGTTTCCTTCATTGTCAGACATTGACCAGTTAAGGTGTTTTCCTGAACCGTTGATGCCTGCGAATGGTTTTTCATGAAGAAGAAGAGCCATGTCGTATTTTGCAGCGATGATTTTCAAAGTTTCCATAACGATGTGGTTGTGATCAACCGCAACGTTTGCTTCTTCAAAAACAGGTGCAAGCTCAAACTGGCTTGGCGCAACTTCATTGTGTCTTGTTTTTGCCGGAACACCGAGTCTGTAAAGTTCTTCTTCAACGTCGTTCATGTAGCTTACGATCTTTTCTTTGATTGAACCGAAGTAATGATCTTCGAGCTGCTGGCCTCTTGAAGGCGCAGATCCGATAAGAGTTCTGCCGCTCATAACAAGGTCTTCTCTTGCCATGAAGTAGTTTTTATCGATTAAGAAATATTCCTGCTCAGGTCCAACTGTTGTGATAACTTTTTTGGCAGTGCTACCAAGAAGGTTAAGTAGCTTCACTGAAGATTCACTGAGAGCCTTAACTGATCTCAAAAGAGGAGTCTTTTTGTCGAGAGCTTCTCCTGTGTAAGATATGAATGCAGTCGGAATGCAAAGAGTAGTTGCAGTACCGCTTCTCTGGATGAATGCAGGACTTGTAATGTCCCATGCAGTGTAGCCGCGTGCTTCAAACGTTGCTCTGATTCCGCCGCTTGGAAAGCTTGATGCATCAGGCTCGCCTTGTACAAGCTGCTTGCCCGAAAATCTTTCGATAACTTCGCCAGGACCAACAGGATCAACGAATGCGTCATGTTTTTCAGCTGTTGAGCCGGTCATAGGCTGAAACCAGTGGCAGTAATGAGTTGCACCTTTATCGAGAGCCCATTCTTTCATTGCATGCGCGACAGTATTTGCAGTGTCGGCATCGAGTTTTTCATCATCATTGATGATTTTTAAAAGCTTTTTGTATGTCTCGCGAGGAAGTTTTTCTTCCATTACCTTGAAATTGAAGGTATCGCAGCCATAATACTCAGAAATTCTTATTGGTTTATCTTCTTTCGCCATTTTTCACCTCTTTGACTGAATAATATGGTGTCAAAGTAGAACCGCTGTCCGGCTTTGTCAATATAGAGAAGGTAAAAACGGCTGTTTGTATTATTAATTTAACAAATCAGTAATATTGATTCATAGCTTGAATTTGGGATAAAAATTGCTTTATTCAATATAAAGCTTTGATCTGCCGGGCGGTAATTGAACTGAAAATGATTTTAAAGCTGAAATGAAACTGTTTTTCTGTCCGCGGAAAACGCGGACAGAAAGTTATCCGGCGTTATACCAGAGTTTTTTCGAGATCTTCGATTCCTTTTCTGAAGAGCTCATAATCGATTGAAGAAGCATCAATTGTCTTAAGATATGCTTTGTAGTGATTGATAGTGTCGTTTTTCCACTTCTTCATGTCAAAACCGTTTTCCATATGAAAACCACCTTTTGAAAATTTACGGAATCCCGCTCTATAATTGTCGGAATTAATGCCGTAAAACAAAAGGTTTAATAGGCATTGTTCCAATTGATTTTTTCTCCTATTTTAACAGCTAGTTCATCAATATCAGCATCAGTGTGATAAAGCAGAGGAACGTTATTATCTGAAGTTATTTTATTATCAGGTTTTTTCGTGATGCGCCTAGCTTTATGATGATTGGATGTGATTGTTTCTTCAGTTTCGCCTTTTATTGCAACAGTTCCATTGCAGACACAAAAGTATGTATTGTCGGGTGATTCGATATGAATGAAATATGCCGTTCCCCTTATGGCGGCTATGCCTGTCGGAGTTTTTATATAATATGTGCCCTGTTTGGTAAATTTTTTGCGGGTTAATCCTGCGAGACTTCCGCTATGCAGTTCGAACGAATTTTCTGTTTCAGAAATATTAAAAACGAATTCGGTATTTTGAGAAAGTTTTATGATACTGAGTTTATTAAGTTTTATTTCGCAAAATGAATTTTGCCCAGTTTTGATGATGTCGCCGTATTTTAACAGGGTTCCGGTTTTGGATGAATTTCCGTTTACTGTCAGTTCCCCAGCGAAGGCTGAAATTACCGGATTTTCGGTTAAACTGCCTTTCGTGCACGATAGAAGAAGTAGTAATAAAATTGCTGAGATTTTCATTGATAACCTCCAGGAATTATAAACATATCACTGATCGGCATTAAAATCAACAAATAGACTTCCTAAAATGATCGAATATTATATGAAAACAGGTGAAAAGATGAGTCTGGGCTGATCGGACAATATTTATCACCAAGAATTGTTTCAAAAAGCAAAACTGATTCCGGTATGCTTAAAAACTGCATGCCGGAATTAAATTATTTGACACATATGCTTGTTTTGCTTTTTGAATTATCTGCGGTGATATCATGGTACGTATTAATAATATTTCAAAGTCGTTCGGAGCAAAATCGCTTTTTTCGGAGATAAGCTTCAATATAAATTCAGAAGAAAGAGTAGGACTCGTCGGAAAAAACGGTCATGGAAAAACAACTCTAATGCGCATTCTTTGCGGGCTCGATTCTCCCGACGAGGGAACTATCGAGTTTCCCAAGGATTACACCTACGGTTATGTTAAGCAGCATCTGACTTTTTCTAAAAATACACTTCTCGAGGAAGCATCATCGGAAATTTCATCCGAAACCGGTCAGTGGATGGTCGAAAAGATTCTTTTCGGTCTCGGCTTTAGTAAAGAAGATATGAACAAAAAACCTGAACTTTTTTCAGGCGGTTTCCAAGTGAGGATTAATCTTGCCAAGGTTCTGATAGCTGAGCCGAATCTTCTGCTTCTTGACGAGCCGACGAACTACCTCGATATTTCATCGATAAGATGGCTTGCTTCTTTTCTGCGCGAATGGAAGGGCGAGATTCTTCTGATTACGCATGACAGAAGCTTTATGGATAATATCGTAACTCATACGGCGGCGATTCACCGGCAGAGTTTGCGCAAGATTGAAGGCAATACCGAAAAGCTTTATGAGCAGATAGCGAAAGAAGAAGAGATATATGAAAAGACCAGAATAAATGACGAGAAGAAAAGGCGCGATGCCGAACTTTTCATACGCCGCTTCCGTGCCAAGGCGCGTCTTGCCGGAATGGTTCAGTCAAGAATCAAGATGCTTGATAAGATGGAAAAGCGCGACAAGCTCGCTTCGATTGAAAACCTTGATTTTACTTTTTCAAGTGCGCCTTTTTCAGGAAAGCTTCTATCAACAGCGGAAGATCTTTCTTTCGGATACGAAGATGGAAATCTTCTCTTTGAAAAACTCTCGTTTAACATTATCAAAGGCGAGAAGATCTGCATCATCGGAAAAAACGGAAAAGGAAAATCAACTTTATTAAAAACAATTGCTGGTGAACTTACTCCTACATCCGGCAAGATATCTATTCATCCGAATGTCAAGGCCGGCTATTTTGCCCAGACGAATATTTCAAGCCTTGATCCCGGAAAAACAGTCGAAGACGAAATAGGCGCAGTCATAAATTTTTCCGACCGTCAGGCGGCGCGTAACATCGCCGGATCCATGATGTTCGAAGGCGACGACGCGCTCAAAAAGATCAATGTTCTCTCGGGCGGTGAAAAAGCGCGCGTAATGATAGGCAAGATTCTCATTCAGCCTGTAAACATGCTTCTTCTTGACGAGCCGACAAATCACCTCGATATGCAGTCGTGCGATTCGCTTCTTGAGGCTATTGATGCCTTTGACGGCGCGTGCGTCATAGTTACGCATAATGAAATGTTTCTTCACGCGCTTGCTGACAAGCTGATTGTCTTCAGAAACGGCAGTGTGTTTTTTTTCGACGGAGATTACCGTTCGTTTCTCGACAAATACGGCTGGGACGAAGAAGAAAAACGCGAAGAGAAAAAAGTTTCAGTCAGAAAGGAAAACCGCCGCGAACGCGCGGATGTAATTAACCGCAGATCAAAGACTCTTTCTCCTTTGCAGAAAAAAATAACTGATCTTGAAAAGCAAATCGAATCAAACGAGGCAAAGCTTCGCGAACTCGATAACGAAATGCTTGAAGCGAGTTCAGTAAACGACGGCAAACTTATTGCCGAAACCGCGAAGAGAAAAGCCGCGCTTTCGGCAGAAACCGATTCTCTTTACAGTGAATTCGATTCCGTCTACTCGGACTTTGACCGGCTTTCCCGTGAGTTTGAAGCAGAGCTTGAATCTTTGTAGTAGAACCGCAAAGATTCAAATTTCACATCTGTTTTACATAATTTCAAACAGCGGCAAAAATATTCTTGCCGAAAAGCTTTAGATGTGCATCAATAGCACGTCGATTATTCTGCCCGTTAAGGATTTGTTATGCGCCCGAATGTGTCTATAAGTGATGTTGTTGCCGCCGTTGAAGGCGAAATGATTTTTGAGGGTGAATCCAATACCGTTCAGTGGGTTGTTTCAAGCGGTTTGATGAGCGATATTCTCACCACCGAAGAAGAAGAGATTCTGCTTCTCAGCAATCTCAACACGACCCAGCTTGTACGTACCGCGGACATGGTCGGAGCCAATGCCATGATGGTAACTTCAGGCAAACCTATTCCTGATGACACCGTTGAACTCGCAAAAGAACTCGGCATCACGCTCATCAGAACAAAATACCCAGTTTTTGAGGCATGTCACAAACTCTCCCGCCTCTTTTTTAAAGAGTAAACGATGCCGCATCGTTTTCCGCTCAATACCGATAAGGCGCCCAATGCGGTTCTTGAGGTTATCCTGAGACTTAAGGTTAAGGATGCGATGAGCAAAACGATATTCAGCGCGAAGAAAAACGACAATCTCCGTCAGATTCAGCACATAATGAGAGACAAAGGCGTTACGGGAATTCCCATTCTCGAGGATGACCGTCTCATCGGAATGATCAGCGTCAATGACATCATCAGTGCTCTCGATTACGGCTACATAAACGAACCGGCAGACAATTATATGACGAAGTCTCTTATCGTCCTGGAGGATGATATGCCTCTGTCCTTTGCTGTTTCGTATTTTGATAAGTATCCGTACAGACGGTTTCCTGTAATAAATAAAGAAAAAAAATTCGTAGGAATGATTTCAAGCCGCGACGTTCTTTCAGCTTTGCTTCATGAGCTCAATAATGAAATTACCGAACTCGAAAATAAGCTTAATAATGGAAGAAATGATGTTCCCGGAAGCATCACGCGCGAATATTCGATTCAGAAATTCGATTTTGAAAATGCCGGAAAGGCGTCTTTTGAACTCAAAAAAATCCTGAAGGGACTCAATGCTTCACGTCAGGTCGTCAGAAGGGCATCTGTTGCGAGTTATGAGCTTGAAATAAATATCGCCATTCATTCAAACGGCGGAAAGATGCGATTTGAGATTGATGAATCAAATATAATAATCGAGGCGGTAGATTTCGGTCCGGGCATCGAGGATGTAGACCTTGTTGTTCAGGAAGGATATTCGACTGCAAACGAATGGATACGTTCGATGGGTTTCGGTGCCGGCATGGGACTTTCAAACACGAAGCGCGTTGCTGATGAATTTGAGATACAAAGCGAACTTGGAAAAGGCACTCATATAAAATCAATAATTTACCTTGGAGGCAGAGATGAAGCTTAGTTCTCTTGCTGAAAAAACGGGATTAAAAATTCTGACTAATAGTGAAACGGATCCTGAAATAGAATCGGGATATACGTCTGATCTTTTAAGCGATGTTATGGCAAATGCTGAAGAGGGTTCAGTTCTTGTTACCATTCAGGCGCATAAGAATTCTGTCGCCGTTGCTTCGCAGTTTGATCTTCCTGCAATTGTAATATGCAACGGCCGGAGTGTTCCGCAGGAGGTAATCGATACCGCCGAAGGCGAGGGTATTGCAATCGCTCAGACAAAAGATAATCAGTTTGAAATTTCCTATAAAATAAAAAAAGCAATTATGGAAAATGCTCTTTAAAGCAGATCTTCATATTCATTCATGTCTTTCGCCGTGCGCCTCGCTTGAAATGAGTCCGTCTGCGATTGCAGAAAAAGCGAAATCCGCAGGGCTTGATCTTATCGCTATTACCGATCACAATTCGGCATTAAACGCTCCGGCTCTTCGGGATGCATGCGTCAGAACCGGCGGCATTCACGCTCTATTCGGAATGGAAGTCACCACCGCTGAAGAAATTCACTGCCTTGCTCTTTTTGATCATCCGGACAAGGCGCTTGAGCTCGGTGAATATATTTACTCTCTATTGCCCGAAGTTAAGAACAAGGCGGATAAATACGGCGATCAGGTCTACGTTGACGCGGATGAAAATATTTTGGGCGAGGTTGAAAAATTTCTCGGAGTAGCCGCTGATATTTCTTATGAACGGCTCGGAAATACCGTCCATGAGCGCGGCGGACTTTTCATTCCTGCTCATATCGACCGGGAAATCTTCGGTCTGATTCATCAGGTGGGTTATCTTCCTGATTTTCCTTTTGATGCGGTTGAAATTTCGCGTCATTATCTCAAGCGCGGATATGATCCGAACGCGATTTCCGGCAAATACAGTTATCTTTCTTCCTCCGATTCTCATTATCTCGATGGAGTTGGATCTGTTATCAATTATATAGAAGCTGAAGACTTTTCCATAGAAGCCTTACGTGCGGCAATCAGCAAAAAGGGGATCGTTACGGAGTTTAAATGATTCCTTGTGATTAAATTCACACTTTTTGATGTTTTGGCGAATTAATATCTTGCAAATATACTCCGAATTTTTACGATGGAACTGAATTATGACAATTTATGTCTGTGTGAACAGTTTTTGTTTTTTCACGCAGTACAGGGAATAATTAACAGGAGGGAATAAATATGTTTGAAAAGGAAGGAACTGCTGTAAAGCTTCCTGACACTCTTTTGAAGTTTATCGAGGAGTGGAAAGACAAGCCGGGCAATCTCATCATGATTCTTCACCAGATTCAGGAAGAGTACGGCTATATTCCGCGTGAGGTTGCGATTGAGCTTTCGAGACTCATCGATACTCCTCTTGCGAAAATTTACGGTGTTGTGACATTTTATCATTTCTTTAAGCAGAAAAAACCTGGAAAATACATGATTTCTGTCTGTATGGGTACCGCATGTTATTTGAAAGGCGGCGAGGATATTATCCTTGAATTCGAAAGACTTCTCGGTCTTCCTGTAAACGGAATAACCGAAGACGGACTATTCTCCCTTCAGGCCGTAAGATGTATCGGATGCTGCGGACTTGCTCCTGTAATAACTGTTAATAAAGAAGTTTTCGGAAAACTTACAAAAGATATGCTTCCGGGCATTATTGCGAAGTTTAAAGGTAACTGATGCAGTACTCCGTATCTGATTTTTTAACCGATATTGTTCAGAACTCAATCGAAGCTGAAGCTTCCGTTATTACAGTCGACTACATTGAAGAATTTCCAATGCTGAATATCATGGTAGGCGATAACGGAAAGGGAATGGATGAGGAAACTCTTGCCAAGGCAAAGGATCCTTTCTTTACCGACGGAGAAAAGCACAAGAACAGAAAAGTTGGACTGGGTATTCCTTTTCTCATTCAGGCTGTTGAAGCGGCCGGCGGAGAATTTGACATCAAGTCTGATGTCGAAATGGGAACTGCCATTGAGTTTTCATTTAATCTTGAAAACGTCGACTGTCCGACCGAGGGCGATCTTGCCTCGGCTTTCAGATCATTGCTGCTTTTCAGCGGAGACTACGAGATTCTGATCAACAGAATTAAAAACGGAAAATCTTACAGGGTAACTAAAAGCGAACTCAAGGAAGCGCTGGGAGATCTCGAATCAGCTGATTCGCTGAATCTTGCCAAGGCGTATTTCGAATCGCATGAAAACGAATTATCCGGCAAGGGGGAATAATATGCCAAAACTTACTCTTGATGATCTCAGAAAACTGAGAGAAGAAAAGAAACATGAAATTGAAAAAAGAGAAACCGAAGGCAAGGATATCGAAATAGTAATCGGTATGGGTACCTGCGGTATAGCTGCAGGGGCAAAAGACAGCCTCGAAGCTTTTCTCAAAGAAATAGACAAGCAGAAACTTAAAAACGTAATTGTGCGTCAGACAGGATGCATGGGCTACTGCTCGAACGAACCGACTGTTGAGATAAAGATGGCTGATATGCCTGCAACTATCTACGGCAATGTCAACGCGGACGTGGCTTCAAAAATCGTTACAGATCATATTATGAACAAGAAGCTGGTCAGCGATCACGTATTCGACAAGCCTTCTGTTGATATTATCAAGAAATAATTACGGGGGAAAATATGGCTTTAAAAAACTATGTACTTGTTTGCGGCGGAACCGGCTGCGAATCCAGTAAAGCCGATGAAATATTTCAGAACATCAAAAAGGAAATCGAGGCTCACAAGCTTCAGGATGATGTTCAGGTTATCAAAACCGGTTGCTTCGGTTTCTGCGAACAGGGGCCTATTGTAAAGATTCTTCCGGAAGAATCTTTTTATGTTCAGGTCGTTCCAGAAGATGCGAAAGAAATTGTAGCAGAACATATTGTAAAAGGGCGCGAAGTTAAAAGACTTCTTTATGTCGGCAAAGACGACAAAAGAAAAACCGACTTCAATAAACACGACATCGATTTCTATCAGAAACAGTACCGTATCGTTCTTAGAAACTGCGGTGTGATAAATCCGGAAAATATAGACGAGTATATTGCGCGTGAAGGTTACGCGGCTCTCGATAAAGTTCTTACATCAATGAAGCCTGAAGAAGTAATCGAAGAGATTAAAAAATCAGGTCTCAGAGGCCGCGGCGGTGCGGGTTTCCCTACATGGATGAAATGGGATTTCACGAAGAAGGCTGAAGGCGATGTGAAATACATCGTATGTAATGCTGACGAAGGTGACCCGGGCGCATACATGGACAGATCGACTCTTGAAGGAGATCCGCATTCTGTTCTTGAAGCAATGACGATTGCCGGTTTTACAGTCGGCGCTAATCAGGGTTTCATTTACATCAGAGCAGAGTATCCTCTTGCGATTCACAGACTTGAAATTGCAATCGCTCAGGCAAAAGAATACGGTCTTCTCGGAAAGAACATTCTCGGCACAGGTTTCGATTTCGATATCGAACTCCGTCTCGGCGCGGGTGCGTTCGTCTGCGGTGAGGAAACAGCTCTTCTCGCTTCCATCGAAGGAAAGCGCGGTATGCCTAAACCAAGACCTCCTTTCCCTGCGGTAAAAGGTCTATGGGAGAAACCAACTGTAATCAATAACGTTGAAACTTATGCAAATATAGCGGTAATCATTCTTAAAGGCGGCGACTGGTTCGCTTCTATCGGAACTGAAAAATCAAAAGGTACTAAAGTATTCGCTCTTACAGGTAAGGTTGTTAACTCGGGTCTTATCGAAGTACCTATGGGTATCACTCTCCGCGAGATCGTTTTCGACATCGGAGGCGGCATCAAAGGCGGAAAGAAATTCAAAGCTGCTCAGAGCGGCGGACCTTCAGGCGGTGTAATAACTGCTGATTATCTCGATACACCTATCGACTATGAAAACCTTGCAAAACTCGGTTCAATCATGGGTTCAGGCGGACTCATCGTTATGGATGAAGACGACTGTATGGTTGACGTTGCGAAGTTCTACCTTGACTTTACTGTCGATGAGTCTTGCGGAAAATGTGCTCCGTGCCGTGTCGGCGGAAAACAGCTTTACGGACTTCTCGACAAAATTACCAAGGGCAAGGGCGAAATGAAAGACATCGACAATATGAGAGAAATCTCTCTTGCGATGCAGAAAGCTTCTCTCTGTCAGCTTGGAGGAACTGCTCCGAATCCGGTAATCAGCACACTCAAATATTTTGAGGACGAATATCTCGAACACATCAATGAAGGCAAATGCCGTGCGGGCAAATGTAAGGATCTGATGAAGTTTGAAATTATAACTGACAAATGCGTCGGATGTACGGTTTGTGCGAGAAAATGTCCTGTTAACGCCATCACAGGCGAAAAACAGAAACCGCATGTTATCGATCAGAAGACTTGTATCAAGTGCGGAGTCTGCTTTGAAGCCTGCAAGTTCAAAGCGATAAGCAGGGGGTAAGGGAGGATAATATGAGTATGGTAAACATTAAAATAAACGGAACGCCGTACACCGTAAAAAGCGGCACTTCGATTCTGGATGCGGCAAAAGAAGCTCAGATAAATATTCCGACTCTCTGCTATCATCCCGATCTCACACCATGGGCGTCTTGCGGTCTTTGTATCGTTAAGATGGAAGGCTC
>JAKPJF010000115.1 GCA_029554345.1 Spirochaetota bacterium
GTGACATAAAGGCTCATTTGTATCTGCAAAAGATATTCTGTTGGTAAAGTATTATTTAATAGATATTTGATATGAGTTTTCATCATCGGGTTTTTAATTTCAATGCCCCTGTCGTCACCTATTAATCCATCCGGTGAACAATGGCACAGCTTCCACTCATTTTTATAGACAAGAGCGCATTGCTTAACTTCTACATTATGTAGCATTTCAAATAAGGCTCTTGCTCCGGCTTCCCTATCCTTCCCATTTTTCATGGCGGTGCTTTGGAATGTTTCTTCTTGCTTGCCCGTTATCTTTTCACCAGCAAGCTGTAAAAGGAACTCTTCACGCTGTTTTGATCTTGCGCCCGTTGAGGTTAGAATTTTGTCAATACTGCTTGCGCCTACATTACCCGCGCAAGCAGTATACCATTCCGGCGAGTATTGCTCAAACGTGTCAATAATAATAGGCATTAGATTTTCTCCAGTTTAGTCATTGACTCGTCAACCGTTTTTTCGATTACAGCTTCAAGATCAGCAATTATTTTATTAATTGCCTTATCCTTAATAGCGGGACAACTTTTTTGTAAATGCTGAATGATTGACTTGAAGTATAAACCTGCTTTTTCTTTATCCGGCTTTAATGCTTCTTGCCGCTGTTCTTCGGCTATTCTAGCTGCTTCTTGTCGAGTCTTTTCTTCCTGTTCTCTTTTTGCTTTTTCTTCGGCTTCTTTCAACGCTCTTTCCGCCGCTTCTTTTTTTGCCAGCTCTATATCTTTCTCATGCTGAATGCGTTCTTTTTCTTTTATAATCGCGTCTTGCTCGGCTTTTAGCTTTTCTTCTTTTATCCGCTGCTCTTCCGCAAGTGCGGCAAGTCTTTGCGCTTCTTTTTCCTGCTCTGCCCTTTGTGCCACTAGCTTCTCTTCTTCTTCCTTTTTCTTTGCCTCTTCGTCAGCAAGTCTTTTCTTTTCATTATCAACAAGAAGTTTAAACTTGTTGAATATTTCCTCAAATTGTTCATCTGAACAAGTGTTTATAATCGCGCTCGGAACACTGTAGTCATAAGCAAAGGGTAACTGATAATTAATGTTATTAAACGTAACACCCAAAACAAACAAACGATCAACCCGCTGCTGTATTCTCTGCTTTTCCTTTTCTTCCTCTTCTTTTTTGATACGCTCTTTTTCTTTTACAACAATATCTTCTTGCTCTTGCAAATAGTTTTCGATAGGTTCAAGAAGCCCGGTTATTCTTTTAGCTTCCGCGTCAACTGCCCTGCCATAATCAAGAGCATCCTGTTTTAATTTCTTCCGCGTTTTTTCAACATCAACGCGGCGGTTTTTTACATCCATTCTTGCCTGATGAACTTGCTCATAACCCTCGACATCTTGCGGATTTTTAACAACCAAAGACATATAATCAGCCTTGATTTTGGCTATCGCTGCATCGGTTATCTTGTATTCTGCTAAAGCTGTATCAATCATTTTTTTATCTGTCATTTTTTGCCTCCTTTCGCGGCACGTAATGAAGCCATTGCCTTTTCATAATCGGACGCCGGAATCTTATCAACTGATTCCGCAATCATGTATTTAAGAAATTTAGCTTCATCTATTTCTTTTGAATTAATCATATCAACGATTGTGCTTTTCTGTTTGTCGTTAATATAAACAGTTTCACCTCCCTTGCCATCATCATCTTCATAAGTGGCAAGGCCAGTGAGCGCAAGAATTGTATAGCGTTCAAGATAAGTAATAGTTGAACCGAGTGCCTGTATGTTGTTCTTGCCGCCGGAATTATCAGGCGCGGCGGTTAGGCTTGTTTCCTCAAAGTGTCCGTTGATATGAGCTATCCGGCAAGTTACAGATACTTTATCCGCCTCTTGTTTAGTAATCCAACTTGCTGAGAGACCATGTTTGCTTAATTCCGTGTTAATTTTTTCAGTTACGTTTCCAAGTGAGGCATGGTTATATGCTGTCGTCCCTGCCGTTGTTTTATAACTTACCTTCTTGTCTTTATCAATTTCCGGTGGGTTTGCCTTAAAGGCGGTCATGGCCTCCCAATATGCCTTTTTAGCCTGTTCTTTTTCCCACGTTAAGTGAAGGTTCATTAATTTTTCTAGCTTCTCAATGTCCGCACCCTTTTCAATCGCAATATTCAAAAGGGTTAGCGGCGTTGACTCTCTCATCACTACTTCTTTTTGTTCAGTCATTTTTCTTTTCCTCCCATATTGTCCTAAAAAATGTAACTTCTATATTGTTAGTTAATTTTATTACCAACCAATCCATTTTATCAGGACTTCTCAACTTATTATATTTATTTTCCAGCAATTTCATTTCGTTTTCGTAAAAACCGTGAATGTTAATCTTAACATCTTCTTCATTAT
>JAKPJF010000116.1 GCA_029554345.1 Spirochaetota bacterium
ACCATAAGCACCGGCAAAATCAACTGTGATATCGCCGAATTTCATATTTGCGCCAAGTGAAGGAATCACTGCTGTTTTTCCAACAAATGCAACTTTTGAATCTTTTGGATTCTGGTTTTTTTCAGATTGTATCATATAAAGTGCCGGTCTTATCTTGATGTCGTCGTTAACTTTCAGAGTCGCGTCAGCACCATAGAAAGTAACATCATTTTTTTCTGTTTCGTCATCTCCCTTTGTATCAAGAGTATTAGGTTCCCAAACCTTTGCCATGATGAGTGTAAGATCAAACATGTCTGCTTTATAGTTCAAGAGACCATGTCCGAGTTCAGTTCCGCAAGTAAAACCGCCTACAGTTTTATACTCGTCAACTCCTCCTTTAACTGATAGACCGGCGATAGAAGGGACTTTGAATTTAAGAAATGCTGATTTTACTTCGATTGCTTTTTCATCGTTTCCGATATCGGCCTGCTGTCCGTTTCCGCTTACTGTTGCATCATGTGTGTGGTCACCAGCTGAGCCGTCAGCTTCCGCATTAGAAACGGAATACTTGCTGTTGTTCTTGCTTCCTCCGAAAACCTGGTCAATTTCAAGTTTTACAGTTGCTTCTACGTTATCTTTAACGTATGAAAAATAAGGTCTGAAGCGGTAAGCTCCGTAAGACGATGACTGGTCTTTGGTTGTCGTCTTGTACATCGCGCCGTAGGCATAAGCCGCTCCGCTGAATTTGAACGGATTTTTAGCTTCTTCTTTCGGCGCATCCTGAGCCAAAATAGAAGCTGATGCCAGAATAGCACCGGTGATAAGAATCATTTTTTTCATTTAGTTTCTCCTTGAAAAATCATCTGCCGTTAAATAATCCTGAAAGAATTAAGATGATATGATGATTTTGTAAATTTAATTTAAATCCCGCAAGTTGACTTTATTCCATAATCTTATATAAGTCAATTAAATAGAATTGAGTTTATTTATATAATTAGAATGCATGATTTATATTTCGGAAAAAGAAAGCAGTTTGCGTTTTCGCAAACTGCTTTGGCTTAAAACAATATCTCGGCTCTAGCTGAAATATCATGAGTCCTTTTTTTGAAAATATACTCTTGAGCATAACAGCCTGTTATCTGAAAGAAAGAAGAAATTTTAATTCTTTCTTCGACGTTAACTCTAATTACATCTGTTTTTTCTGCAAATAATCCTTTCATGAAGTCTGCAGAAACGACGCTTTTCCATACATCGAAGACGTCAAAAAT
>JAKPJF010000042.1 GCA_029554345.1 Spirochaetota bacterium
TCTCCAGCCGTTGTTATTCCGGAAGCAAGTTCAAGTCCAAGTTTTCTCTTGTATTCTTCGTTAAAATGGTTTCTTTTTATCATGTTATTATCCTATAAATCTGTGTTATTTTGTCACTCCAGTTTTATGGGGTCAGTCCAGAGACTTAATTTTTATTTTGTTTTCTTAATTTGAACTTTAAAATCTTCAGTTAAGTTTACTTGATATATTGCTTTATTTCTAAAATAAAATAATAGCATCATAAATATAAACATATTTACAATCACAGAATAAGCGATTGAAACAATCTTAAAATGAGAGACTTCATACGAAGTCTCAACTCTTGCCGAAAAAGATAATGTTATCAACCAAGATGAATCATTTATTAGTTCAAAATAAACTGGTATTTTTTCTTTTGTAACAATATATCCGCTTGGAATTCCTCTTTCATTTAATTGTGAAACTATACTTGATAACTTTGCTTGTAAATTATTTGACAATGAGGGAGTTCCTATGAAAAACCCTTTCTTAGGTAATGAACGTGATCCTATAATTTCTCCATTTTTATCCAAAAAAAATGAATCAATCCCTTCTGAACGCGGATTATTTAATAGTGAAATATAATTATATTTAGAATCTATTCCTTTACTTGTCAAACTTTCCAGTACATGTTTTTTGTAATTAATTTGATCAAAAAGAAGATATTGTTTACCTCTATCAATATAACTACTTAACAAATATGACGAATACCAAATTAAAAACGTTGTGTTAAGAACTGAACTTAAAACAAATATAGAAATTAATATCAATATTCCTTTCTTTGTTAGTTTCATTTCAATTATCCTTAATTTAAGTTAATTTTCCCTAAAATAATTAATACAGATGTTCATCTTGATATCAAGCAATTATTCAATTTCATAATAGCAATATTCTTGTTGACCTAGACTTTATTATTAATTACGTGAGTATTTCAATCTAACCATAATCAGAGGATATAATGAAAAAAGTATTAGTTCTATGCCTCATGCTTTCAATTTGTTTTTGATGCGCAACCGGTGAAGTAAAATTTAAAAAAGATGAATTCAAAGGCTCTGAAATCGCTACTATGAAATTGAATATTTCTTTAAATTTTCATTCAGTATTTGTACGTAAATTTAAAGGCGGTAAACCGGGAGAAGCTGCAATTTCCTGTACTTTTTATACAGGAACGGATAAAAAAGCTTTAAAAGAACAGGCTTTTATTAAAATTGATAATAGCATTGAGAAACTAAAACTTTTAAATATTTCCGAGCAAATAGAAACAGAGATTAAGACAACAACGACTACAACTACTGAAATGGATGAAACTGGTTTTGTCGATTATTCTAAAACAAACAAATCAACATCCATTGACTCAAACAACTATAAAGAGCATACTGCAGAATTCATTTTAACAAAAGATCTGGAGGAAAAAATTCTAAAATCAGAAAATATAACATTCAGATTTTATTTCGGAATTGATGAATCAACATATACTGTCAGCAAAACGGACGCTCTAAAAATCAAAAATTTTCTAAAGGCTGTTCCAAAATAGAATTAATAATAAAAGCCGGATATTTCTGGCTTTATAATTTCCCCTCTCTCCTTTTCAAAGATTTTGTTGAAAGTAAAACATGCGGATGATATAATGATATATAATTACTCCTGATGAGGAATCAATGATAGATAATTCAGTTTTATTCGCGTTTTCTTTGACTCTTTTTGCCGGATTATCTACAGGTATCGGAAGCCTTATCGGCTTAATGTCGAAAAAATTCAATCCAAGACTTTTGACAATTGCTCTCGGTTTCTCCGCGGGTGTAATGATCTATGTTTCAATGATTGAAATATTCGTTAAAGCAAAAGATTCATTAAGCACAAGTTTGGGACAGAAACAAGGATATATCTGTACAGTCATTTCATTTTTCGCGGGTATGTTTATAATTGCTTTAATCGACAAACTCATCCCATCTTACGAAAATCCGCATGAATTGAATGTCGAAAACAAGATAAAAAAATCATCTGAAAAAGATAAAAGAAAGCTTCTGCGCATGGGAGCCTTTTCTGCACTCGCAATCGGAATTCATAATTTTCCTGAAGGTCTGGCAACTTTCATGAGCGGATTGACTAATCCGACATTAGGAATCAGCATTGCCGTCGCAATAGCCATACATAATATTCCTGAAGGTCTTGCGGTTTCTGCACCGGTGTTTTACGCAACAAAAAGCCGAAGAAAAGCGTTTGTTCTTTCTTTTCTGTCAGGACTCGCGGAACCTGTTGGAGCAATCATAGGATACTTCGTTTTAAGATCATTTTTTAACGGAATTACCTTAGGTGTAATTTTTGCAGCAGTTGCCGGCATCATGGTTTATATCTCTCTTGACGAACTGCTTCCAACCGCTGAAGAATACGGAGAACATCATCTGGCAATCGGCGGTCTTATCGCGGGAATGATTATAATGGCTGTAAGCTTATTGTTATTTGCTTAAGAAATTAATTGTTATATCATTGTTTACTTTAATTCAAAGAAGGGACTTAAAATGAAAAAATTTTTATTCGCTATTTGTCTTCTTTCTACCACTTCTCTTTTATCTGACGGAGTAACGTACTGGGATTATACTATTATTGATGGAAATGAAATTAGTCTTCGAGGGTCAGTTTACAGCTGTGTAATCGCAACAAGTGTTCTCAAACCAAATGTTTCTGAAGATGACCCCACGTACGAGAAAATTCACAGATATACTTCAGATAAAGCTTTTGATAACAATTTAACTACCGCATGGGTAGAAGGGAAAAAAGATGAAGGTATAGGCGAAAAAATTATATTTGTGATTCCTGAAGGAACAACATTATTGGAAATTGCAAATGGCCTTCAAACAAATGAAAAACTGTTTAAAGACAATAATAGAATTAAAGATTTCTCTATAACTCTTTATTTTGGATTTCATTATTCTTTTTCTCAAATGGGACCAGTTTTTTACTTTTTCCCATACAATTCTTGGATGAAGAAATACTCTTTTAAAGATTCCATGGGCTATCAAAGTATTCCAATTAATATTGATTGGAAAGATTTCAACTTTAAAGGAAAAGAGAAACTTAAAACTCTTTCAGATGATATGTTTACGATGGGAAAACGTCAAGCAGAAGCAATTTTGATGATTGAAATTAAATCCGTTTATAAAGGAGATAAATACAATGACACAGCTATAAGCGAAATAAGAATTAAATAATATTTTTTTATAGCATCAACTTCATAAAAACATCCGAGAATTCAGTTTCTTTATACTTTTCAGTTTCAACAAATCCTAATCTTTTATATAAGCCTATTGCCTTTTTACTGTCAGCTTCTATTGTATCTAACAAAATTTCCGAATACCCCTTCTCTTTCGCAAAAGAAAGAAAATTCTGCATCAGCTTTTTTCCATAACCTTTACCATGATATTTCTCAAGCAGATATAAAGATCTCAATTCACATTTCTGATTGTTTATTTTTTTAAGAGCAACCGTTCCGGCAATTTCATCATCATCCATCAAACAAAGAAAATAGTCATAATAGGCGTCTATATCTTTCAATATCTTATGCCGTCCTTCCGGTTCAAAGACTCGCCCGGATTGAGGCAGACATTTTTCAAAAAATAGAAAAACCTTTTTCTGCATTTTTTTCTCATATTCACAAAAATGAAGCATTGCCTACTCTATCATTCTGTATTTCTTTCTGATATTCTCTTTTCTATCAACTTCAAAATGCCACCATTCAATCTCAATCGGATAGAAGCCAGCTTTAATCATAACACTTTTTAACAACATCCGGTTATTCTTTTGCTCAATGGTTAACCTTTTATTCTTTTTCATATCATAAAGCATTTTTGCAAGCTGAAGTTTATTTTTACGAAAAGGATTTAACCCCATATCTATCTCTTTATCATTTTCATCAACTATGACAACATCAACAGCTGCACCGTAATTATGCATTGAACCGAACTTCGGATCAGCAACATATTTCTTCAAAGGAGTATTTTTAAGCTTATCATACATCTCATAACTTACGCTTCTTGGTCTTGCTCCGTCATATACTAAAAGAAAATATTTAGAATTTATTCCTTTTAATATTTTACTTGCATTTGAAATTTTAACGGCCACTTCTTCTCTAACATAGCACTTTTTAAGTCCTTTATAAAAATCTGCTCTAAAGAAATTTTTATCCGAATCAGAATTTACAAGATCAACTTTAATATCAGAATTATATTTCTGAATATCAACCAGCCCTTCTTTTAGAAATTTCTGCTCAATTTTATTAATTCCGGACTCATGCGAGCATGATAAAAATAGAAAAATTAATAATATTTGTTTCATATTCTCCATGTTTTTTCAACAAGCAACAATTATCAGAGGGCATTTCTCATATATATTATTATCTTTTTCAATAGTAGAAATAGCCAATACAGCCAAAAAAGTAATATCAGACTTCTCTATTTTATCTATCAGCACTAAACTCAACACTAATATCTTCTTTTGGTTCGAAATTCTTAAAAATAAATTCTACTTTTCCTTCTTTAATCAATATGTTTTTACTCGGAGAGAATTTGTATTTTGCCATTTGTTTCGGAAATGCTGGTTTTATTCTAATTATTGATTTATCAATTTTTCCTTTCCATAATTTTCCTGTCTGCAAGATATAGGTATATGTAAATGAATTTTCATCTCCAATTATTGTTTTGTATTTAATCTTCAAATTTACCTTTTCATTCGGTTTCATTTTTATTTGAAATTCATATAAATTGAAAGATCCGCCCCTATGTTCATGACCTGCTCCATTATCATTATGATATGAATGTCGGAATTCTTCCATTATTGAATTTAATATTTCATCTTTTTCTTTAGAAGTTATTTCTTTTATTGAATCAATTTTTTGTTTTATAGTTAGATAGCTTCCTTCAAGCAGACTAAGATCAATAATTTTAGGATCAAAAATACATGGTTTTAAATAATTAGCTTTTTCTAAAATTTCAATTGAACGGCTGGAAAACGAATCCTTAAAAAACAAGAACGAAGATCTTGGTTTAAAAAATTTATTAAGGCTATATTCAACTTTTTTATCTTCAATATATACTTCAAAATCTGTTAAATTCTCTTTAAAAATGGCAGGAACCGGAAACAATATTTCTTCTTCGATTTCATTTTGAGTGGTATTATAAAGATAGTAACTTCCGACTATTTTGGCTTGTCTTAAACGAAAAGGAGGCATATCAGGAGCAAAAGACGGATACTCACAAAAGCCATTTTCATCTATTTCAACCAACTCACTGGTCATTCGAATGTCTTGATCTTCATCAATTAACTTTCCATCCAACATCATTTTCTCACCATTAAACATACCATATATATTTGGATTAGGTGTTCTTCCTGAACTTCCCGTAGGAAGTGGATTTGCCATTACTTCCAGAGAAAATATAAAAAGAAATGAAATTGAAAATATCTTCAGCACATTCTTACTTTTTTCCATTAAGTACTTATCTCAGCCGTAAAAACTTTAAAAAAGAGTTTTTATCAAATTCTTCTCTGTACCATTCCCATTAAATTATAGATCAAACGCGCCGCAGAGAATTCCGGATAATGAAGATTTACTATAGGCGCAAGTTCAACAAGATCAAAGCCGATAAGTTTTCTTCCCTGTAAAAGATTTTCCGCTATTTTAAAAAATTCTCTCCAGTTGAATCCTCCCGGTTCCGGTGTTCCTGTAGCCGGAAACACACATGGATCAAAACCGTCTACATCTATTGAAAAGAATATTTTTTTCGGAAAAGATTTCGGAAGAATCGGTTTTTTATAATTAATCAAATCAATTCTATCAGCATTAATGAATTCCATTTTCTTTTGCTTTCTGAATTTATTTTCTTCTTCTGTCATAGAACGGATTCCTATCTGAAAAACAGGAATTCCTGCATCAACTGCATGCCTCATTGCACAGGCATGGCTGAAGGAAGAACCTTCATAGCTCTCTTTTAAATCAGCATGAGCATCAAAATGTACTATACCGAATTTATTTTCATACTTCATCAGAGCCTTTATAGTTCCGATGCTTATAGAATGTTCTCCGCCGAGAACTACCGGAAACTTTTTGAGAGCAAGGGTCTTTGAAACAGTCTTTTCAACATTCTCAAGAACTTTCTCAATACTCCCCTTACATTCAACCGGTTCAGAAGTAAAAATTCCAAGTTCAGACGGATTTGAATATCCGTCAAAACTCTCAAGCTGATTACTCGCGTTAAGAATTGCCGAAGGGCCTTCCGCCGTTCCTTTTCCGTACGAAACAGTTTTTTCGCATGGAACAGGAATCACATGAAAAAAAGCATTTCCCGCGCTTTTTGGTTCTGTTTCACTTTCAAGAAAAGAAGGAAATTTTTTACCGAACATCTTAACCTCACGAAAGTCTGTTTTTGAAATCGTTATAACCGAATTTTCTTAATATTTCTATATTTTTATTATCGTCCATAATCGCAATTGAAGGAAGTTTTAATCCGTTAAAGGTATTAGTTTTTACCATTGAATAATGAGCCATATCTGTAAAAATCAATCTGTCACCGACGTTCAGTTCTTTATCGAAAGAATAATCCCCTATAATATCTCCCGCGAGACAACTCATTCCGCCCAGTCTGTATGTAAATTTCTTTTTGCCTGCTTCGTCTGAATCTATAATAAAAGGACGATACGGCATCTCAATAACATCCGGCATATGTGCACACGCGCTTGTATCAAGTATGGCAATATCCATTCCGTTATTAATGATATCAAGAACTTCCGCGACCAGATATCCTGCATTAAGTGCTACAGCTTCTCCGGGTTCAAGATAAACCTGTACTCCATACTTATTTTTGAATCTGTTTATCGTTGAAATCAATAATTCTGAATTATATCCGTCTTTTGTAATATGATGCCCGCCGCCGAAATTAACATAATCGAGACCGGAAAAATATTTACCGAATTTATCTTCAACTGCTTCAAGAGTTCTGACAAGAGGCTCTGCGTTCTGTTCGCAAAGTGTATGAAAATGAATCCCTTTTATTTCCGGAAGAAGATCTTCTCTGAAATTAGAAATAGTAATTCCAAGCCGTGAATTCTTCTGACACGGATCGTATATTTCAACAGCCCCTTCTGAATGTTCAGGATTAATTCTTACAGCAAGATCGATTTTTCTTCCGCAGTTTCTTATTCTATCCTTAAATCTTTCAAGCTGGGCAAAAGAATTAAAAACTATATGATCGGCAAATTTGCAAAGCTCATCAATATCTCCCGCGCTGTAACCAGCGCCAAATGCATGAACTTCCTTTCCGAAATATTCGAAAGCAAGTTCTGCCTCATGAGGAGAACTTGAGCAAGTCCCGTCCAGATATGAACTTATCAGAGGATAAAGAGAAAACATAGAAAAAGCTTTTTGAGCCAGAAGAATTCTGCATCCGGTTGCATCTTTAACTTCTTTGAGCTTTCTTAGGTTTTTTTCAATCAGAGTTTTATCTACAATAAAGCAGGGTGTTTCAACCCTGCTTAAATCTGCACTTAAAATGTTGTTTCTTTCCATGGCAGCCCGTCAAGATTCATTCTTTCCATAAACGGATCCGGATCCATTTCTTCAACATTAAAGACGCCTTCTCCTTTCCATATTCCTTTCATCATCAGCATCGCACCAATCATCGCAGGAACACCTGTTGTATAAGAAACAGCCTGTGCGAAGGTTTCTTTATAACTTTCCGCATGATCGCAGACATTATAAATGAATTTTTTCGTCGGCTTACCTTCTTTATCTTCACCTTCAATTTGAACACCTATGCAGGTTTTTCCCGTATAGTTCTCGCCAAGACTCGCCGGCTCAGGAAGAAGAGATTTTAGAAATTCAAGGGGAACTATTTTCATTCCTTTATGTTCAACTTCATCAATACGCGTCATTCCGACATGCTCAAGAACTTTCAGATGATTGATATAATTTTCAGAAAAAGTCATCCAGAACCTGATTCTTTCAATTTCCGGATAATTTTTAACAAGTGATTCAAGTTCTTCGTGATAAAGAAGATAACTTTCCTTATCTCCGACTTCAGGATAGAAAATAGGTTTGTGAATACTCATCGCTTCTATTTCTTTCCATTCACCATTTTCAAAAAAACGGCCGTTCTGTGTAATTTCGCGGATATTTATTTCTGGATTAAAATTAGTGGCAAAATGCTTACCATGGTTTCCGGCATTGCAGTCAACGATATCCACATATTTCATTTTTGAGAAATAATGTTTCTTCATATAAGAAGTGAAAATATTAGTCGCACCCGGATCAAATCCGCAGCCGAGAAGCGCCATCAATCCGGCTTTCTTGAATTTTTCCTGATATGCCCACTGCCATTTGTATTCAAATTTCGCAACATCCTTCGGCTCATAATTCGCCGTATCCAGATAATTAACGCCGGTTTCAAGACACGCATCCATAATGGTAAGATCCTGATACGGAAGAGCAACATTTACAACCAGTTCAGGCTTGAAATCCTTAATAAGAGCGACCAGTTCAGGCACATTATCAGCATCAACTCTCTCGGTGCGTATTGGTCTTTTCAACTGTGAAGCAATCTTGTCGCACTTGGATTTTGTTCTGCTTGCCAGACATATTTCGCTGAAAATTTCCGGTTTCTGCGAACACTTATGAGTCACCACTTGGCCAACTCCGCCCGCACCTATAATCAACAGTTTTGACATAAAGTCACCTCTACCTTCATGGATAGTATCAGCTAAAAAGCAGACCCGTATGAGTCAATATTAATTCCTATTTTCGTATTCCATATAAGCTGATGTTTTATCAGCTGTATCTTTTCCGAATAGTTTTTCCACCATATAAAGAGAAAGATCTATACCGGCTGAAATTCCTGCAGAAGTTAGAATCTTTCCTTCATCTAGCCTTCCTCATTTCTGAAAAAAACTTCAGCCTCAAAAAGCCCAAAAACCGATTCAAAAGTAAGAGAAATATTTTCGTATAAAGCTTTCATCGGAATGGGGTCATTCTCAAATTCAGGAGCATTAAGAATAAGGTCATGATTCAGAAACTGAAGCTGGTTAGCAAAAGTTCCTGTAATCATATTAGCAAGTTCACCCATTATGTCCATTGACGCCTGCTTAAGAGCTTTTCCCTTAACGTCTGAATAAAGCTGTTCAGTAATTTTTTTCATGGTTGCGTCAGGAAATTTAAGAAAGATTTCTCCGCAGAAAGATCCTTCAATCTCAAGCCATACTTTATAATCAGCTTTTTTGCAGGCTTCAGCAACAGTTTTAATTGATGCATCACCCAGAAAATTTGTAAAAATATGTTTAACCGATCTTTCAAGACATTTGGAATATTTTCGGTAATTTTCGCTCATCTCTCCCTCATCTGCGACATAATTTATTTGTTAAATTTTCATAAAAACACACAAAATCGAACTTATTAACATTTTATACAGAAACAAACTTT
The DNA here is from genome assembly GCA_029554345.1 of Spirochaetota bacterium. Taxonomy (GTDB): domain Bacteria; phylum Spirochaetota; class UBA4802; order UBA4802; family JAFGJZ01; genus JAKJGA01. The sequence continues at coordinate 9,479 of JAKPJF010000042.1, forward strand.
TTGTAATCAGTAAGCTGACATAATCAATTATAATTTTTCGGTTAAAAATTTATTTTTTAAAATTATAACCCCTGAAAAAATTAAGAGATACACATGTATTGAAAAATATATTGATTATTTATTCAATTAATTTCCAAAAATTACCGTTAAAAACTTTTCTGGAAATTAATTGAGTCAATTAATTGAACAAATCACATAAATTGTGGATGATGTGGACAAGATTGTTAATAACTATAAGATAACTTCAGCTTTTCCGGAAACATAAACTTTATTGATCTTCGAATAAAAATTTAAAGGATCCGGTGAATCGAATAGAATCAAATCAGCAGTTTTTCCTGAAACCAATGATCCAAAGGAATTGTCTATTCCCAGAATCTCAGCAGCATTAATTGTTACTGATTTTAATACTTCTTCACGCCCCATTCCATATTTATGAGCCATGCATAGAATTGAATGAAAATACTTAACAGGCGGATATGTATCAGACTGAAGCGCAACTTTTACACCGCATTCAGAAAGAACTGCGGCAGTTTTAAAGGAAATCTCGTTTAGTTCTGCTTTTTCTCTTCCTGGAAAGGATGGACCGACAACACAAGGTATATTTTTCTTTGCGATGTAATCGGCAATTTTGTGGCCTTCTGTCGCATGAATCAAAACAAGTTTCAAACCGAATTCCTCGGAAATTCTAATTGCAGTTGCAATATCATCAGACCGGTGAGCATGAGCGTGAACCTTGATCTCTCCCTTCAGCGCCATAGACAGAGCCTCAAGCTTCAGATCAAATTCCGGCTTTTTGTCTTCATCATCCGAATCTTCATGCTTTTTCTTTTCAATGTATTCCTGGGCTTTATAAAACCATTCACGGATTAGAGCGGCAATAGCCATACGTGTTTGAGGCTCTTTCTCGTGCTTTGAGTACACATCTTTCGGATTTTCACCAAATGCAATCTTAAGAGCTGAAGGTGACTTTATCAGCATTTCATCAACAACTCTTCCCATAGGACGGATTACTGCGAATAAACCCCCGAAAACATTAGCACTGCCTGGACCAGTGTTAAGCAAAGTAACTCCGCCCTCATATGATTCTCTTAGCGAAGGATCAAAAGGATTAATCGCGTCAACTGCCCTAAGATGAGGCGTAATAGGATCACTCATTTCATTAACATCATCGCCGGCATCTCCTATTTCTCCCTGAAAAAGACCTTCGTGAGTATGCGCATCTATAAAACCCGGAAGAAGCGCGTTTCCTCCGCAATCAATGATTTCGTCAAATTCTCCCTGGATATCGGAAGAAGAAACTGTTTCTATTTTATCTTCTTTAACAGAAAGAGAGCCCGTAAAGGGCTCTGAATTAATTGGATATATCTTAGCATTTTTAAAAAGAATCATCTTAGTTCGTTAATCCTGCTTATAATTTTTTCTATGTGAACTTTTCTTTTTTGAGGAGATTTTAGATCAATCCATGTAAATGAATATGTTTCATTTCTTTTCCCGCCTTTTATGATTTCTACTGTTACAGCTTTCTCCTTTCCATAGCAAAAACCGTATTCAGCAAATCTGCAAAAAGATACTTCAATAAGAAAAGATTCACCGTTTTCATATTTATCAGATACAAAAAGCTTTCTTGTTGAGGAACAAAGATCATCAAAAAATATCTTTATGCCATTAATCTTTTTCCCGTTGGATTCTTCATCATTGTCCAGAATATCATCCGATTTTTCAGAAGCATATCTTATTTCAATTCTGGGTTCATTTTGGATGATTTCACTTTTAGATTCTATATCTTCGCCATATGGAGTTTTACCTTTCATCGAAATTGTTTGTTCCTTACCATCTGAAGAAACATAAGTTCGAAGAGAATTTTGTCTGTCAATAATCAGCTTTCTTCCATCGGCATAAAGATACTCCGCTTTTCCGCCGGTATATTTCCTTACAATAGTCTTGTCACGTAAAACAGTTTCAGAATAATTTTTATATTTCTTTATCTCTGTTCCGTTTGGTTTTACAAATACTTCAAACTCTGTTTTTTTTTCTTTTAAAACAGCATCTGAAAAATCAATATCAAGATTATCAGCGTAAACAAAAGAAAAAAGAAAAACAAACAATAATACTTTCATTATCATCAGCCCCTATTAAAAGCTCTGTACCCGATATCTTTTCTGTAATGAGCTCCGTCAAATTTTATCTTATCAATCTCAGAATAAACTCTTTCTCTTGCCTTTTCAAGAGAATCTGCAACTGCAGTAACAGCTAACACTCTTCCGCCGTTTGTATAAATACCGTCTCCGTTTCTAACAGTTCCGGCATGAAAAACGAGAATATCCTTACTGACAGAATCAAGCCCCCTAATAAGCTTCCCCTTTTCATAATCTGAAGGATAACCTTTAGATGCCATAACAACAGTTATGGCATGCTTATCCGAAAATTTCAGCATTCCTTCTTTTAGCTTTCCTTCATATGAAGCAATAAAAAGATCTCCGATTTTTCCTTCAAGAAGAGGAAGAAGAACCTGAGCTTCAGGATCTCCGAAACGGGCATTAAATTCCAGAACATTATTTTCTTTTCCAATCATGAGTCCGGCATAGAGAATTCCTTTAAAAGGAATACCCTGATTTTTCATTATATCAATTACCGGTTTATGAATCTCTCTTCCGACTCTTTCTATCACTTCCCTACCTGCAACAGGTGCCGGAGCATAAGCCCCCATTCCTCCTGTATTCGGACCTTTGTCTCCGTCAAAAACTCTTTTATGATCCTGAGCAGAAATAAAAGGAAGAACCGTTTCTCCGTCTGAAATCCCAAGAACAGAGGCTTCTTCTCCTTCAAGAAAATCTTCAACAAA